>DZBP01000027.1:0-10068 GCA_022729915.1 Draconibacterium orientale
CAATTAATCCGGCAAATCCATCAGAAACAATATCGCCAAACATATTTCCGGCAACTATAACTCCATAAGTTTCAGGATTTTTTGTAAGCCACATCATTTGAGCATCAATGTTTGTGTTCCAAAGTTCAATTTCAGGATAATCATTTTTTTGAATTTGCTTAGCCATTTTGTACATCATGCCCGAAGTTTCTCTGATAACATTAGGTTTTTCGGCAAGAGTAACCGATTTGTAACCATATTTTCTGGCATGTTCAAAAGCAGCTCTTAAAATTCGTTCGGTTGCTTTTTTGGTAAATATTCGGGTAGAAATAGAAATTTCATCTTTTGGAACATCACCAAAATTTTGCTTAAACTTTGGGTGAGTCATAAAAGCATTGTAAACTTGGTCATTTGGGTTTGACCACTCCACTCCACCGTACAAACCTTCGGTATTTTGTCTGAAAATGACAACATCTACTTCTGGTTCTTCAATTTCAGTACCAATACCTCTTCTTACAAAATTCAAAGGATTTCCTTTGTACGTTTTGCAAGGACGCACACAAATATCCAAATTAAAATATTGACGCATTCCTACAATTGGGCTAGAATATACTAAACCTTTGTTTTGTAATTCGGGAATTAACTCATTAGCAGCTTCTTCCTTAGGTTTAGAAGTTATAGCACCAAATAAACCAATTTTGTGTTCCTCTAATAATTTAAGAGTTCTTTCTGGAAGCGGGTTTCCTTCTTTGCACCAAAAATCCCAGCCTATATCACCGTTTACATAATTAGCTTCAAATCCGGCAGCGTCTAATACTTTGATGGTTTCTTCTAAAACCACTTTTCCAATGCCGTCTCCGGGCATAGTAACAATTGTTTTTTTCGACATAATTTTTATTCTTTTGTAAAAAAATTTAGTTTCAAATTATTTAATATGTACGATAACTTTCTAAAATCTATAATATCTTATCATTCGGCTATTTACAAATAAAAAAAAACGAAAAATAACGATATAATTTTAAATTTGTAATACATATTTATGATTTTTTCGGAAGAAAAAACTGCATCAAAAATAGTTTTTTTATTGATAAAAAAAACATGAAATTTTATGTTATATAACTCTTTTTTACAAAAAAACGAGCAAGTTTTTGAACCAGCTCGTTTTTTAAAATGTAAAAAAATGTTGAGTTAATTAAACTTCTGAATTATCAATCATGTTAATTTTTTGCTTAATTTCGTCAGCTTTTTGTTTTGATGTAACTATTTGGTTTTTAACATCTTGAATCAAAGCGTCTGCATTTTTAGTATTTGCAAAAAAGCCAATATTATTCTCTAAAGTGATAATATCGTTGCTAATTTTTTGCAATTGTTTCACTAATTTTTCTCTCTCGCCTTTCATTTTCGCTTGACCTCCACCTGCATTGGAAAGAGTTTCAATTTTTTGCTTAAATTTAAGACTGTTTCTTTCTTTTTGATTCATGTTAATTTTGCTGAATTTAGCATCTAGCTCTTTTCTAAATTCGGCTATAAGTTGGTCTTTTTTATCAAAAGGAACGTGCCCGATTTTCAACCACTCATTTTGCAAATCTTTAAGAGTTTGCATTCCTTGCTCGATGTTGTCAGCCTCGTCGAAATTTCTAATTTTTTCAATTATTTCGAGTTTCAATTTCAAGTTTTCATCTTGAACTTTGTCTATTGAATTGAAATGTTCCGATTTTTTATTAAAGAAATAATCGCAAGCCGCTCTAAATCTTTTCCAAACAATGTCGGATTGTTTGCGTGGCACAGGACCTATTTCTTTCCATCTTTTTTGAAGTGCAATAAATTCGTCAGTAACTTTTTTCCATTCAAAACTTTCTTTCAAACTTTCCGCTTGCACGCAAAGATCTATTTTGAGTTGCAAATTGTTGGTTTGTTCATTTTTTAAGCTATCGAAATAAGTTCTTTTCTTTTGAAAAAACAAATCGCAACCTTCTCTAAAACGCTGATAAATAGAGTTATTTTCTTTTTTTGGAGCAAATCCAATAAGTCTCCAAATTTTCTGCAATTCAATAATTTCTTTAGATTTGTCGTCCCACTCTTTTATTGAATCCATTTCAAGGGCATTGATTTCATCAACCTTTTCGCAAATCAAAGATTTAGCTTTTAAGTTGTTCATTTGCTCTTCTTTAAGAAGTTCAAAATGGTCTTGGTGGTTTTTATTTATTTGAGTAGTAACTCTTTTGAAACGTTCCCAAAGTTCATCTTTTTTCTCAGAAGGAACCGGACCAGATTCGCGCCACAATTCGTGTAAATCTTGTAAGCGTTTAAAAGCTGTAACTACGTTAGGTTCAAGCAATAAGCTTTCGGCATCGTCGCAAAGTTTAGTTTTAGTTTCCAGATTTTTCTTTAAATCTAAATCTCTCAGCGCGTTATTGATTTTAACATAATCATAAAACGATTCAACGCTTTTATGGTAATTATCCCATAAATCTTTCACCGAATTTTGAGGAACAAGTCCTATTTCACGCCATTCTTGTTGAAGCAAGCGAAATTCGTTGAAAGTGTCGTTAAAAGCTTCTTCTTTATTGATTAAATAGTTAATTTTTTCAATAATTGCGTTCTTTTTGGCTAAATTTACTTCTTTTTCTTTTTCAAGATTTTTAACAAATTCTGCTCTCGCATTTTTGTAAAGTTTAAGAAGTTCTTTTACTTCAAGTTCTAATTTGTCAGGTTCTGGAACAAAAAGTGTTCTTTCTTCTTCGGGAAGTTCTTGGTTCTTTTTATCAAACTCATCGCTAAGAACTTTAATTTCAGCGTTATGAATTTTGTAAAAAGATTGTTTAATACCTTCCACATCGTTGCGAATAGAGTTTACTTCGCCATCCGAAATAAACTGTCTGAGTTTTTGAGCCAATTCAGATTTTGAAAATTTTGAATAATCAACACTTTCTACCTGAATTTGTTCTTCTTCCTCCTCTGCATACTCCTCGTTTTCGGGCATAGAAACATAAGCTGGAACGTCTGGCTCAGCAATTTCTACAATTGCTTGTTTTTTTTCTTCCTCTTTTAAAGGTTCTTGAGCCACAACTTTTTTCTCTTCTTTTTTTTCGGATTGAGGGTTAGTCAGCCCCGAAACATCGTAAGTTTTTCCTGTTTTAGCCGCAATCTTTTGAAGAATTTCGTCGGCAACGCTTAACTTTTTTTCACTTTTTTCAACAGAAACTTTTGCACCAGTTTCATTGTTAATTACTTGATCATTCAAATTTTCACTCATGAGATATAGTTTGGAATCATAATACTTTAGCTGTTTTTTTTGAATTGCATTCTTTCAATGAAAAAACACAAAAAAACAAGCTTGCTTAGAGTTTAGTTTTTTAAACTTAACCGAAATTAAGTTCAAAGAACTATGATAGCTTACAAATTTTGTTTTGTTTTGCCGTTAAAGACTTTAATTTTAATTGTTTATCCTATTGATATTCAATATTTTAAAATTAAAACAAATAGTAAATTTTCTTTTAATTTTAGAATTTTTGAAAGTACGAAAATAATTATTCTACTTATATGCCCAAAATAATTAGTCAAAAAAAAATATTAAAATTTGAAGATAAGTTGTTTTTGGATAAATCGATGAAATTAAAATATATGTAATCTATTGATTTTGTTGTTATTATGTATAATTCTTTTGTTTAACATTTAAAAAAAACAAAGGTTAAAAAAAGATTTACAAGGTTTAAATTTATTTGAATGTGCTTTTTTGTTAAAAACATTTTGAAAAGTGCACAAATCTAATGATATTTGCAAAAAAACTGAATACTAAAACCCAATGAGAATAGATATTTTAACCGTTGTGCCCGAATTACTGGAAAGTCCTTTTAAGCATTCTATTATAAAAAGAGGAATAGAAAAAGGCTTGGTAGAGGTTCATATTCACAACATTAGAGATTATTCGGAGGACAAACACAAAAAAACGGACGATTACGCTTTTAGTGGCGATGCTGGAATGGTTATGACCATTCAACCAATTGATACATTGATAACTAAACTAAAAAAAGAGCGTAAATACGATACAATTATCTATACCTCACCAGATGGAAAACGATTAGATCAAAAAATGGCAAATTCGTTATCGACACTCGAAAATATTATGATTTTGTGTGGTCATTATAAAGGAATTGACCAAAGAATCCGAGATTTTTTAATAGATATGGAAATTTCGATTGGCGATTATGTACTTTCGGGTGGTGAGCTAGCTGCAGCAGTGATTTCGGATAGTATAATTCGATTAATTCCGGGTGTTTTAAGTGACGAAACCTCAGCTCTATTTGACTCATTTCAAGACGATTTACTTGCACCACCAGTTTATACTCGTCCGGCAGAATATAAAGGTATGAAAGTACCAGAAATTTTACTTTCGGGCAATACAAAAGCAATAGAGAATTGGAGGCTAGAACAATCCCTTGAAAGAACAAAAAAATTGCGTCCTGATTTGTTGAAATAACAAGTTTACAAAAAATAAGCAGTTAAAAATAACCATTATTTTTATTCAAATTTCAAAAAAATAAAAAAAGATGAAAAAAATTTTAGTCCTTTTCGTATCGTTGTTTTTATTTTTTGCATGCAACACTCAAAATGAATCTGATAAAAATGTAGATGACTTAAAATCAGATGAATTGACCAATGAAAAAGTAGATTTAGAAGAAGATTTAGGCGAGCTTGAAAACGAATTGGAAGAAAGCAAAGATAGCCTAAAAAAATAAAATAAAGTGTAGCCAAATACTTAAAATGCAATTGGTTACAAAACCATTTACTCAAATTTAAAGTAGTATTGGTGTTTAAAGTAAATTTGTGTAAAATTTGCCTTGAAATGAATTTCGCATTTTCATGCGTTTTTCAATTTTTGCTACAAATTCAAAATTTTTAAGACCATTCCAATTTGGGCTAATTATCATATCTCTAGGCGATTCGCTGATGAAGCGTTCTATCATAATTGCAGGATTTAAGAGCTCCAAGAAGTCGATAGTCAAGTCGATAAATTCATCGGCTGTATAATTGCTGAAAATACTAGGATTTTCTTCAAATTGCTTTGCCATTTTGGTACCTTTCAAGATTTGAAGTTGGTGCAATTTCAAAACATGAAAAGGGAGCTTGGAAAGTTCAACTGCTTGATTTAAAATTTCTTGCCTAGATTCGCCCGGAAGTCCCAAAATAAGATGTACACCGGTTTGTAAGTTGTATTTTTGAGTCAAATTTAAAGCTTCTACTGTTTCTTGATGCGTATGCCCACGATTAATAAACTGAAGTGTCGTGTCGTTTGTAGATTCTACTCCATATTCTAAAACAACAAAATAATTGTCTGCTAATTTTTTTATATATTCAAGTTTCTCATTATCAATGGCATCAGGACGAGTTGCAATTACTAAACCAATTACTTTTGGGTGCGAAAGTGCTTCTGAAAAAAGTTCTTTGAGAGTAGATAAATCGGCATAAGTATTTGTATATGCTTGAAAATAAGCCAAATATTGCTGGGTTTTGTATTTTTTCTCAAAAAAAGCAATTCCTTCGTTAAGTTGTTGATTTACAGATTTTTCAGGTGAACAATAAAACGGATTGAAGCTTTTGTTGTAACAATACGTACAACCGCCAAATGCCTTCTTTCCATCTCTGTTTGGGCAAGTAAAACCCGCATCAATGGCTATTTTCTGTACTCTTTCGCTAAATTGTTGCTTAAAAAAATGATTGTAATTGTTGTATAGTTGCATCGGAAAAAATTGAGAAATTAAAACCGACAAATATACACTTTTTTAGCTTTTTGTTACAAAAAAGCATCAATCAAATAAATTTAATTCGAACATTTTTCTGGTTTCTATCTCTAATTGTTTCTTTGAACTACAAGTAACATTAACCAAACGATAGGGTTTTGAACCTAAAAGCATTTTCCAACGCCATTCTAACTGACTGATTGTTTTGTGTTTACCATTATCATACCACCAAGCTGTGTACAAGTTTTCACCATCATTAGCAGTTAAAACTGAAAAATAAATTTCATATTCATTAATATGTATAATTTTTTCTTCAGAAAATTCATAACCGCTTCCTTTCCAACAGATTATAGGCGTATGATCAGCGCCATAAAATTGTACCGAAGGTTTGATATATATAAGTGTTGATTGATTTTTAAATTGAATAATATTTGGGTTAACTATTTCTTTTTCAAACCCTTGAATTTCTATGTCCAAAGCTGCTTTGTCCGTACTGTTATTCCGAAATTCATCTCTAAAGAAATTAAAAATTGCAAGCAATAAAATTATTAATGTACTTACTATCAAAAATTTATATTTATCAAAAAAAAGTAAAATTGTATTTTTTGTTTCATTTTTTTTAAAATCGAAATTTTGCTTTTCTTCGATTATACCATTAAACCGGAAAACTTTTCTAATTATAATATAAATGGGCAATACCACATAAATCAAAAGAGAAAAAATGCCAAGTAACTCATGTACAAGAGTTTCAGGTGCAGCTTTAAAAATAACTATACCTACAATACGAAACAAGTTGCTCATAATTATCAATAAAAGCGCAATGAAAAGTATTGAAATTATTTGTCCAAAATTAGCAATTTTTTTAGATTCTTTTTCAAAACGAGAAATTACATAAATAGTTAAAATAAAGCCAGTTGTTAGCAAATTCAAACCCATACATTCGGGCGCAACTTTATAGGATTCTTTTCCAACATAAATAATATTTCCGGCAAATGAAATATCAGTATAAACAAAAGATAAAATATTATATGCTAATTCGGTAATATACAAGCGAATAGGAAAACCAAACGTATTAAATACAAATGATGCTAAAGGCGAAAGCAGGAGCATTAAAAAAAATGGTAAATTATTCAATTTTCCATAAGTGAATTCGACTAAAAATAGCAAAAAAAACACAAATCCAAAGAAAAAGAGTGATTGAACCTTCAAAATGGGATAAAATAAAAGTAGCAATATTGCAAATAAACCAAAACGTATCTTTTTTTTATCTTTTTGCCGAACATAAAGCACAAATGGAATAAATAATAATGTTATAAATAATTGAAAATCAATAATTTTATAAAACACTAAGTTTTGAAAGCTTACAACAAAAGCAACTACTGCAAATGCTATAATTTTACTAATTTTATCCATTTTCATCATAAAATATATTTTTATACAGGTTTTCAAAATCATGAAAACCTGTAATTTTTTTAATCTTATCTACCAAATAATTTTTTAAAGGAAGTTATCATTACTACTAAAATAGAAAGTACAATCAAAACCCATTCATGAGGTTCAGGAACTCCACCATGCCCTAAAACGGAAGCATTTCCTAAGGTATTTTGATTTTCGTCGATAGCAAAACGCTCATAATCAGCTTTAGATTCCAGCACAATGAAACTTGAAACTGGACTTACAACATAAGCTTCTTCTGCTAAGCCAATTAAACTATCGGTAATAAATTGCTCATCAAAGAAATTTCTTCCAGCAGCTTGCACTATTTTATTATATGCAAACATGCGCAACAAATGGTCTGGTGCACCTGAATTGGTAATGCTTTGAGTTTTTTCAATCAACATATTAGCTTCAGGAACAGAAACTTGATTTGAATTTGTACGAATAACTGGAAAAGTTTGAGTTTTTGCTATTTTTTGTAAATCGGTTAAATTTCCTTGAGCAAAATCCAAAATACGAAATTGTTTCAAAGTTTGCAAATAAGGTGAAAGATTTTGACTTAAATTGAAAAAATAAATACTCTGGTTTTTTATAGCTATATAATTAGAAAGTTTTTTAATAAAATCAGAGTCCTTTAAATCACCGTAATTAGGAGAATTTTCAGTGGACTTTGAAATAACTAACGCAGATTTTTGTTCAATCTTATGAAAAGGAAACAAACTAAAATTCAATGAATTAAGCTTCTCAAAAAGTTTTTCTTTGTTTTGTTCAGAAATTTTTACAATTTCATCAAAATAAACATAAATGTGTTTGCCTTCAAACAAAGACAATACTTCTTGAAATTCTTCTTTTGTCCAAGAATTATTGATGTCAAGAAAAATGTTTTCAGTGTCAATTTTCAAATTTTGAGGTTTTAATTCCACTATTGAATAAGAGTTTCCACCAAATGAAAAAGATTTATCTGAAGTTTTAAGTTTATCCATCTCAATTTCCCAATTTTCGACATAAGCGCCAGTATATTGATAATTATTTTCGGAAATTTCATCAAAAAAAGCAGGAATATTCAAATTTTCTAATACTTTTTCAGTTTCAATTTTCAAAACAGTTGTTTCGAGAGCAGATTCAGCTGATGGTCCTTCAAAGTTCACATTTTCGAGCTTCAATTTTCGATTTTCTACTTTTAAAGGTATTGTAATACCAATCTTGAAACGTCTATTTTCTTGAGGAGTGCAAGGAAACACATTCACAACCAGTTTATTACCTTCTTGCCAATGCATCACAGATGGATCACGTACCTCAACACCTACAACTGTAGTATATGCACTATCAGCCTGATTTTTAGTAGTTAAGCGCGATTTTTGCTCCTCACCATTTATCCAAAGCGAAAGCGAACTAGCAACAGAACCTTCCGGCAAATTAAATGTATAAAGTGCCTCTTGTTGATTCCATTCGTATTGGTTTGCATTTTTTACCGAAATAATTTTTTCAATATATGCCAATCTAAATTCTGGATAAATACGAATATTTGAAAGTACTTCATTGGTTTTCAAATCTTTGCCAGTCCAAAGCTTTTGTGTAGCATTGTGTCTGTTGCCAAAAAGAGTCCGTAAAATTTTAATTCGTTCTTCGCCACTGATTTCTAAATCATTAGTAAGTGAAGCAGCCATTACAATAAACGGATTGTGTAATTTTTTTTCGCTAAACGACCCAAAGTCAGGCGAAAAAGATGTAAAAGTTGTTCCCATGTCATAAACAAAATCACCTTTTAAAATAGATTCAGTAATACTATTATTATCAATCGATTGGCTTAATAATACCCAAGAAGGCAAATCAGATTCGGGGCGAGTAATAATTGTAGCATTTGCAGAGTGAATTTTCTCATTAGCAGAATTATACGCAGCAATATAAAAAATTATAACTGCTACCGGTAAAGCAATCCCAAGATAGTAAGCTAGTGCATCAAAAAAAGTTTTTTTAGCTTTAATTACGTGTACTAACAATGTGATAAGCAATATAATAGGCATTAAGAAATGAATTGTAAATCCAAAAAAGATTAACCCAACAAAAGCAAACGGAATAGTTGGCATCAAATATAAAGTAAAGTAAAGTGCTAATATTGAACCAATTCCTAAAAAGAAAAAATTAATAGAATGAAGCGCAGCTTGCAAATTTGGAAAAAAAATTTGAAGTCCTAAAGAAGCATAAGTTGTAAAAAAAGCAATAAATAACCAATTCGGCATTTCAGAGAACACATTTATTTCAAGATTTATTGTAAAGCAACTAATGGTAAGTAAGCTTAGCAGTAAAAAAAAATGCCGTGCATTTAGTTTGAAAATATGCCAACCATTAGATACTGTATTATTTATTGTAATAGCTATAAAATAAGCAGCTCCAATAAAATAAACTATAAAAATAATTAATTCATCTGTTTGTTTTATTCTTGCAAAAATATTGTACAATACTAAAGATAAGGCATTTAGAAAAATACCTAATACTACCATTAATTTCGAGTTAGTTGTTTCCATATTCATTATTATTTAAATTTCACAATACAAAAAGTACTTTGAATTTCAAAGTAAAAAAATAAAAAAAATTATTCGATATTTTTAATCGCTTCGCTCGTTTTAGAGAGAAGCTTGTTGAGATTTTCCAAATGTAAATTGAACTCATTGCGTCCTAATAAGCTAGCTCTATATGAAGTTTTTGGTTTTTTGCCAACAAATTGTTTACGAACTTCGATATATTCTTCTGATTCTAAAGCCTTTAAATGACTAGCTAAATTCCCATCACTGACTTCGAGCAACTCTTTCAAAACAAGAAAATCAACCCAATCATTGACCATCAAAATAGACATGATGCCCAGTCTGATTCGACTTTCAAACATTTTATTCAAATTAGCTATTATATTCAT
>DZBP01000027.1:10168-27876 GCA_022729915.1 Draconibacterium orientale
GGAATAAATAAATTGACTAGCAAACGTTTAAAGGTTTTATCCCAAATTCGGTCACCTCGGCGTTTTGCTTTGCGCCAAGTAAAGTAAAAACCAAAACCCAAAGCAAAAAATAAAACAGTACCTGCATCTGCAAATATGAAAAGCAAAAACTGATTACGAACTTCACTATCAGCAAAATAAATCATGTCTTGTGTAGCTCCATAATAGAAACTATTACCAAAATAAATATATGCAGCCATAGCGCCAAAAAGCGCAAAAATGCCAATAAATACGCCTGATAATCCACTTAACGACAAAAATCGGGTTGATTTTTCCATAAGTGAGCGAATTTGCTTTAAATCGTTAAGATGTTGTTCCTTTTGATTCATTTTTTGAAGATATAAAATAAAGTACTTTGAATCGCAAAGTTAAAAATTTGATTTCAATTGACCAAATAAATTAGATAAAAAAATTTCAAAAAAAAAATATCCAACTCAAAATCAAATAGTTAAAAATGAAAAAAAATTATAACTAAAAAAATTTAATTTTCACAAAAAGAATTTATCTTTGAAAGAGAAAATCTCACAAACAAAATTTTGAATCCTTAGAATTTGAATTCTATTTAACATGAAAACTAACTACTTAGCCCGTTTTTTGATTTGGCGAGTTCGGCATGTCAGCAACCGAAATTTCATACTCATTCTCAGTGCATTGGTTGGAATTGGAGCCGGTTTGATTGCTTTTATTCTGAAAACGTCAGTTTTCTTTATTCGTAACTTATTTGTTGATAGGCTTGATGTAGATACCGAATTATTTTGGCTTATTTTTTATCCGAGCATAGGTATTTTAATTACTGCTTTTATGCGAAAACGAATCGTTAAAGATACTGGTTCTCACAGCGTTTCCGCTATTTTATATGCCATTTCAAAGCGAAATAGCTTGATGAAACGACACAAAATTTTCTCGTCAATGCTTGGAGGTGCTCTCACTGCAAGCTTTGGCGGTTCGGTTGGACTCGAAACACCAATTATTTCGTCAGGCTCAGCTTTGGGGTCAGTTTTAGCTAAAGAGCTGCATTTGAGCTACAAAGAGATTACTTTACTTTTAGCATGTGGTGCTTCGGGCGGGATTGCTGCCATTTTTAGCACGCCTATTGCAGCTATCGTTTTTGCCTTAGAAGTTTTGCTTATTGATTTGTCACGTTTTTCGTTGATTCCCTTGTTAGTAGCAGCATCGAGTGGTGCGTTTACTACCAAAATACTGTCAGACGAAAGTCTTTTATTCAGTTTCACAAAAACCGAAGAATTTAGTGGAAGCGACTTGTTTTTTTTTATTATTCTTGGTATTTTGATAGGTTTTTTAGCCATTTATTTTACTAAAACTTACATTAAAATAGAAAATTTTTTCTCGAAAATAGAAAATTATTATAAAAGAGTAGCCATTGGAGGATTAATTCTTGGAATATTAATTTTTATTTTTCCGGCACTTTATGGAGAAGGTTTTATGACTATTCGAGCCATTTTGAACCAAAATTATGAGGATATTATTTATTTTAGTCTTTTCAAAAATTTCAGATATGAGTTTTGGATAGTTGTAAGTTTTTTTACAGTTTTGGCATTTATAAAAGTGATTGCAACCTCTGTTACGATTTCGGCAGGAGGAATTGGAGGAATTTTTGCGCCATCACTTTTTGTAGGTGCTATTAGTGGTTTTTTATTTGCATTTATTTTCAACAATTTAGGATTTGAATATCAACTTTCGGTTATAAATTTTACCTTAATTGGAATGGCAGCCATGCTTGGCGGTGTGCTTCATGCGCCACTAACCGGTATTTTTCTTCTTGCCGAAATTAGCGGTGGTTATGATTTAATTGCTCCGCTAATGCTTTGTACTACAATAAGTTATATTACTGTAAAAGCCATCTACAAAGAGTCGATTTTTACTTACCAGTTAGCTCAAAGAGGAGAATTAATTACGCACAACAAAGACAAAGCGGTATTAACTTTAATGCGTCTTAAAACGCTCATTGAGCATGATTTAGAAACGATTAATGTAAATTCGAGCCTTCGAAAATTAGTTGAAAAAGTGAAAATTTCGAAGCGGAATATTTTTCCTGTTTTGAATGAACATTCGATGTTGGTGGGCATCATTTTGCTCGACGATATTCGCGAAATTATGTTCAAACCAGAACATTATGATACCGTTTTTGTAAGAAGTTTGATGAATCTTCCGCCAAGTTATATTACGACAGAAGACGATATGAAATTGATAATGAAGAAGTTTAAAGATACCAATGCTTGGAATTTGCCGGTTATCGAAAATGGAAAATATTTAGGATTTGTTTCAAAATCAAAAATGTTTGAAGCTTACAGAAAATTACTGCTGGAAATTTCTTCGGAGTAAGTTTAAAATATTAATTTGTCAATCTTTTCGATTTGAAAACTTGAAAATAATTAAATTTCCAAAAACAAAACCGGTTTAAACAGTTCATTATTATGTAGTTAACCAAATCTAATTGTATATTTCATTTTGCCAAGTGCTTAAAAATTATTTGATTGCAAAAACGCTTGCTCAAAATAAAATAGCACTGGTGCTTAATTCGATAAAGTCAATTCTATGGCTAAATCGTTTTGAGAGAACGTTTTACTTTTTCTCCATTTTCCTCCACTGTAAATCCAAATAAAATCATCGTTTTGACTTGGAAATACCGAAAATTTAGGTTCGTAACTTTTACCTTCAAGTTTTTCCTTGCTTCCTCTGATTGTATAGCTGTATTTGTGAAGATTTTCATCAATAACAAGCCATTCGAGAGCAACAAATAAACCTTTTTCGGGAAACCGAATCATTTTATTTGCCAAATTGACGGTTACAGACTTTTTATGTTTTGAGGCATAAGCAAAAATATTTTCGTTGAATATTTCCTCTTGCGGCTCGCCATATTCGTTTGCAGAAAGCAAGCGAATATTGAATTTTGCTCCATTTATTTCAGAGTGAACTAAAATTTTTATACTGCTTATATATGGCGTTTCGGCATAATTCCTCTTGTATTCAAAAAATTTTGAAGGAATCCATGATAATCCACTACAAGCAAAGCTATGATTAGAATGTTTTCTCTTTAAACTATTAATTACGAATTTCTTTTTTTCTTGTGCTTTTACTAAAATTTCGGGCAAATCATAGGTTTTGGGTTGTAAGAATATTTCTATTTCGCTGTGTTTTACCTCAAAATTTTTTTTCTCGTAGCCAATCGAAGATAGTATTATTGTAAAATTTAAACTATCTGAGTTTATAATAAATTCCCCCTTTGAATCAGATGTTATTCCATAGTTACTGTCTTTAATGCTTATATTGGCATAAGGAATTGGATTTTTGGTATTTATATCCAAAACAATTCCCTTAATTTGAGAAAATCCATTTATAAAGAATAATATAATTCCTAAAAAAAAGAGCAATTTTTTCATATTATTCTATAATTTATCAATATCTATTACAAAAAAAACTTCGTGGTAAAATGTTTTTTTACCACAAAGTTTAAAAATAGTTTGAAAGTGTTTTTCTTGAACATTAGAGAAAAACATCGGTTATTTATCTAAATAATAGACATTTAATATTTTCTTTCAAACATTCATTATTTATTATTCAAAAGCTTTAAATGCCTCTTTAATTCTTTCGATAGCTTCCATTAGTTGCTCTTCGGTGATAACCAAAGGTGGCGCGAAACGAATGATATGTCCGTGAGTAGGTTTTGCTAAAACGCCATGTTTCGACATTTCAACGCAAACGTCCCAAGCTTCTTTTCCATTTTTAGGTCTGATAATCACAGCGTTCAAAAGACCTTTTCCACGCACAAATTCTATCATATCCGATTTGATGGCACGCATTTCGCTACGGAAAATTTCGCCCAATCTGAGAGCATTGTCTGCTAAGTTTTCGTCTTTAATAACTTTAAGCGCAGCTACTGCAACCTTTGCTGCTAGCGGATTTCCGCCAAAAGTAGAACCATGCTCGCCGGGTTTGATGGTAAGCATAATTTCGTTGTTGGCAAGAACAGCCGATACAGGAAGTACGCCGCCCGAAAGAGCTTTTCCAAGAATTAAAATATCGGGTTTTACATCTTCCCAATCTACGGCAAGAAGTTTTCCGGTACGAGCTATTCCGGTTTGTACCTCGTCGGCAATGAACAAAACGTTGTTTGCTTTGCACAAATCGTAAGCTTTTTTCAAATAACCTTCGTCTGGAACAAAAACTCCTGCTTCACCTTGTATAGGTTCAACTAAAAATCCGGCTACATTTGGGTCTTTCAACTCATTTTCAAGAGCTTCTATGTTGTTGTAAGGTATTTTTACAAAACCGGGAGTAAACGGACCATAATCGCCATAAGAATCTGGGTCCGTGGACATTGAGATAATTGAAATGGTACGTCCATGGAAATTGTCTTCAGCCACAATAATCTTAGCTTGGTCTTGAGCAATTCCTTTTACTTTGTAAGCCCATTTGCGGCAAAGTTTTAGAGCAGTTTCATCAGCTTCAGCGCCTGAGTTCATGGGCAAAACTTTATCGTAACCAAAATATTCGGTTATAAATTGCTCATATTCACCAAGTGAGCTGTTGTAAAAGGCACGCGAAGTGAGTGTAAGTTTTTGAGCTTGCTCAGTAAGTGCAGCAATGATTTTTGGGTGGCAATGTCCTTGATTTACTGCCGAATAAGCCGACAAAAAATCGAAATATTGTTTTCCATCGGTATCCCAAACATGCACACCTAAACCCCTATCGAGTACTACCGGCATTGGGTGGTAGTTATGCGCACCAAATTTGTCTTCTCTTGCAATATATTCTTGCTGTGTCATCACTAAAAAGTTAATTAAAAGGTTATTTGAAAATTTTTCTGTTTACAAATTTCTAAATTAATTTTGGTTTTGCAAACAGATTTTTCTGAAGAAGTGTTTGTTCACTAAAAACAGATTAAATAGGTATCTGATTTTAAGTAAGATAAATAATATAACTGCTTTTAAACATAACTATAAATTAATTTTGGTCATTTTCAATTGGAGTTTTTCAAATTTAGCAATAAAATGCAATTTTTATCGAATAACGTAAATTATTTTCAAAAAAAAAGGAAAAAGGTCAATAAAAAATTGCAAATAATTAAAATACCCAAAAAAAACTAAAACAACAATTAAATTATAGCAAAACATGAATAAAAACAAAGTAAAACATAAAAGTTTAAAAGCTAAATAACACCAGTCTTTTTTTTATAAAAACTCAGTAAAAATAAATACTCATTTATTTAATATACAATTTCTAAAAAAAAATTAAATTTTAAATGCAAAATGGTTATTATTGCAAAAAATACATTTATTAAATTGAAACCAAATAAATGATTTGCACGTATAAAAATTAAAAGATTTAAGCAAGACTTTTACAAACAAAATAATAACTAAAACTAACAAACAATGTTTACTAAACAACTAAATCGACAAAATTTTCTGTTTATTGCTCTGCTAAGTTTATTTTTATCTCAAAGTTGCGAGATGAAAGAAATTTTTGATGTGGAACTTTCAGAAAAACAAGAAATTACTAACGAATTTAATTTCCAAACAACAAATGAAATTGAATTTAGTGTATATGTGCTAAATTCGCATGGTCAATCTTTAAAGAATGTTCCATTATTTGTTTATGATTCAGACCCTTACAACGAATTAGGAATATTTGAAGAAGGAAAAGCAAAATTACTTTTCAAAGGAATAACTAACTCAGAAGGTAAATTTGTACACAAAACAAAAATACCAAGTTATTTAAAAGAAGTTTACATTTGTCCTAAATATATAGGAGTTGCAGAAAAAGCAGTTATCACAGTAAATTCGGCAAACGAACTTTTCACATTTGGTGGTCAAGCCCCAGCAAATGTGGTAAGCAAATCGGGATTAAAGCCCTCAAAAGTAGATGGTTATTTGACTTTAGGAACATGGAATACATTAGGAGTGCCTAACTATTTAGTGTTGGAAAACGATAATATTTCGAGCGAACTTTTAGAACGCATCAATGCATCGTTGCCAGAAAGAAGAGCTGTTCCTTTGCACCACCCAGAATATATTACCGAAAAAGCTCAAGAAAATATAAAATTATTGAGCGATGCAAAACTTTGGGTAACTTTTGTTCACGAGGCTGCTGGATATAAAAATACTTTGGGATATTATACTTATCCAACTAATAACCCTCCCCAAAATGCGAGCGAAATAGAAAATCTTACCATTATATTTCCTAACTCGTCATACAAAAATTCAGGCGGAGGTTTGTACTCTGGAAATAAAGTTCAGTTAAAATACTGGGACAAAGTAAAAAAAGAATTTAGCGAAATCTTTCCGGAAGGCACAAGTGTAGGCTGGTTTGTTAACGCAAATGGTTGGAATTCAGGAGTTACTAATGGTTTATACCGTCATTATTCAAATTCAGAATTTAATTTAGAAGCTTCAAGCGAATTGCAAAAACATACAGTTTTACTGCACGACTCAGAAAATAAATTGTTACTTTTAGGTTTTGAAGATATCAGAAGAGATTATTCGAGCTGCGACCAAGATTTTAATGATGTAGTTTATTATGTAAAAGCTGACCCATTTACTGCCATTGACCTAAACGACGTAGAAAGTGTTGATGCAATAAAAGACACTGATAACGACGGAATAGCAGATAATGTTGATGATTATCCAACTGACGAAACAAAAGCTTTTGATAATTATTATCCTTCAGAAAACATTTTTGGAACTTTTATATTTGAAGATTTATGGCCTTCAAAAGGCGATTACGATTTCGAAGATTTGGTAATGGATTATAACATAAATCAGATTACAAATGCTCAAAATGAGGTAGTTGAAATTAATTCTCGCTATATTGTAAAAGCAATCGGTGCAGGATTCAACAATGGATTTGGGTTTCAACTTTCAGTTTCACCAAATGATATTGAATCGGTAGAAGGTATTGATTTGCGCAACAATTACATTAGTTTAAATGCCAACAAAACAGAGGCTAATCAAAGCAAAGCAGTAATTGTTTTGTTTGACAATGCTTACAATGTATTGCCACGCCAAACTGGATATTTTGGAGTAAATGTAGAAGTAGATGCTCCTTATGTTCAGCCTGATACAATGAATTTAACAGTTAAATTCAGAACAAAAACAAATATTAATCAATTTGACCTTCCTCCTTATAATTCGTTCTTAATTGTAAATAAAATAAGAGGAAGAGAAATTCACTTGCCTAATCAACTACCCACAGATTTAGTAGATGTTTCATTCTTTGGAACTGCTGACGATAATAGTATTCCAGATCAAGGCAAATATTATACTTCGGTAAAATACTATCCTTGGGCAATTGATCTTCCTAATTCATTCAAGCACATGCAAGAGAAAAAACAAATAACAAAAGGTTATTTGAATTTTGCAAAATGGGCTGAAAGTAATGGAACTTTATTCCAAGATTGGTATTTAGACAAAGAAAACTACAGAAATTGGGAATTTATTTATCCTCACGGAAACTAATTCTTTTATTAAAATACCTTTATAAAGCCTCTTTTTTTTAAAGAGGCTTTTTTTATTGCATTTTTGTTAGTATATTTGAAAAAAAACGTGCTCCAGTTAAGTGTTCTATTCATATCTTTTTACAAATTTAGTAATTCAAAAAAATAAAAAAGTAACTACTTTGGAATAAAAAAAAGGAGCATACATTTTTGCAATGATAAATAAAAAAAAGACTTAACAAAATTAACATTTACCGTTGATTTTGATTGGCTTTTAATAAGTTACAAGAATTAATTTTTACAACAAATTGCTATGAAAACATTTTTTTTAATTTTCAGTTTTTTATTTCTATTAATTTCATTATCCGTCAATTCACAACCAAAAGAAGACATACTTTTTTCGAGTGATAGCTTGCTTGGTGTAGTGATAATATCTGACTTAAAATCAGTAACATGCGACGTAAAAGAAGAAAGAGAATACCATGACGCATCGTTACTTTACAAAACAGAAAATGGCACAGAACAACATATACCTATAAAAATCAAAACACGTGGAAATTTTAGACGCAATAAAGCGAATTGCGATTTTCCTCCATTAAAGATTAAATTTCCAAATAATGAAAATGAAGGAACTATTTTTGAAAACAACAAAAGTTTAAAGCTTGTAACTCATTGTAAAACATACAATAAAAATTTTGAGCAAACTCTTTTACAAGAGTATTTGGTGTACAAGCTTTATAATATAATTTCAGAGAAAAGCTTCAAGGTGAGATTATTGAAAATTAAATATTTAGATGCTTTAGGAATAAAAGAGCCAGTTGAAAAGTTTGGTTTTGTTATCGAAAATGAAGAAGCAATGGCAGAACGTTTAGGTGGGAATGCTATTAATTTACAGCAATATAAACAGTCTGATATAGAGCAAAAAAGCATGATAACTTTTAGTATTTTTCAATATTTGATTGGAAATACCGATTGGTCAGTTCCGGCATTGCACAATGTAAAATTACTTTACAAACAAGGGCAACCAATTTATGCAATTCCTTATGACTTTGACTGGGCAGGTATAGTTAATTGTGCGTATGCCGAGCCTGACGCACTCTTAGGAATCAGTTCTGTACGCGAAAGAATTTACAGAGGTTTTCAATACGAACGACAAGATTATCAAGCTTCTATCGATTTGTTTAAAGCAAAAAAAGACCAAATTTATGCACTTTACACAAATTTTGAATATTTAAGCCACAAACAAAAAAAATTAAGCATAGATTACTTAGATAGCTTCTACAAAATACTTGACAATGAAAACCTTATAAAAGCATATTTAATCAAAAATGCTCGTAATTTAGACTAAAAAAAACATAAGAAAATTTTCTTATAAACAATACAATTCTCATATTATCAGGAATATACATCGCTTTTGGTACAAATATAACTATAAGCACATATTATAAAAAGATGAAAAATAACTTATTACACTTTATAAAATTATAGACTCTAAAAATAACAAAATTTTGAGTAATTCTATAAAGTAAGAACTAAAAATCATCGATTTGTTAAAATAAAATAGGATTTTCTCACACAAAACACCGTTTATAAAGTTTGAAAAAGTGCTTTGCAGGTTGGAAAAATCATTTTACACATTTTATACTAAAAAACTTACAAAAATTATTTTTTTCCATACCAAAGTAGTTTTATTTAGCATTTTATTTAAATATTCTGTAAATTTTTACAAAGTTTTAAGAATATAAAAAACCAAATTTTCATCTAATAAAAAAGAAAATCATATATAAAATATTGAATTACAGAATATTATATTTATAAAATAAAAAAAAATACCCAGATTAAAAAAAAAAGAAAATCAACTTAAAATTTTGAATTTTTAGCCAAAAATTACTTTATTTTAACAAAAAATAATAAAAAATATTGAAAATTACCAAATTTTCGAGCAAATTTTAGGTTCGTAAACTTCTAAATATCAATAAAATAAAACTTTTAACATATTAAAATTTCTGATGATATTAAAAAATCTAATCAAAATATATTATCTTTACCAAATTATATAAAATTAATATACTAATTATTTCCCCTAAACTGCAAATAAAAACCTTAATTATAGGTTATTAAGTTATAAAAAAGAAAATAGCTAGCTATTTTTAAATTTATATAGTAATGAAAAGGAAATACGTAAAAAAAACAGTAAAAAAAATTTAACTTAAAAAAAGTATGAAAAACCTTGCTTTATTAGCCTTATTTTTGTTAGTTGTAAGTTTTTCAGCCATTTCGCAACCAGAAATAATAGTTCAAGCAAAACACAATTCAAAAGTTTTGCAATCAAAATATAGTAGCGATGAGCAATGGATAGCCACGAGCGACAACGATAATAAAATAATTATCTGGGATTCTAAAACTAAGAAAAGAGTTAGAAGTTTTGATAACAAAGGGTTTCCGGCGAAAGCATTAGCTTTTCACCCAAATAAAAACATATTAGTTTCGTCAAGTCACAATCGTTTAATAGAATGGAATATTTACACAGGTAAAATTGTTCGTATATTTAAAGCGGAACACCAAGATTATATAACTAGCATTGATTTTAGCAGTGATGGTAAATACTTGGTAAGCGGCTCGATAGACGAGTCGGCAATAGTGTGGCGTTTTTCAAACGGAAAAATGAAACAACATTTAAAACAAAACTTATTTTACAACAACGCAATTTACTCTGTAAAATTTTCAAAATTTGGCGAATATGTTTTCACTGCCGGCGAAGACATCAACGTAAACATGTGGGATTGGAAAAAAAATAAACTGGTACGAAAATTTAAACATCACAAATACAAAATCAACAATATTGCAATTAACAGCACCAATAGCCTAATTGCATCGGCAAGTAATGACAGCAAAGTAAATATATGGAATATCAATTCTGGCAAAAAAATAGCAAGTTTGCAATTGCCCGACAGCGATGCTCCAGCTCAAAATATTGCATTTCACCCAACACTCGACCGAATCATTGCTACCTATTATAAGAATTTTACCGATTCTACTCGCTTATATACCAAAGAGATAGTTGAAGGTAAGCTTATCATGTGGGACATTAACAAATCGCGAATAGTTTGGGATAAAGATTTACCTGCTGGAGTTTTAGACATTGATATCTCGAAAGATAAAAAAAGTTTTATAACTGCCAACAGCGATTCAAATGTTAAATTATTCAATATTAACAATGGACAGCAAACCTATACTTTGGGTTCTGAAACTCAGATAAATAGTATTGTTTTTGTGCCCGAACGCAATGAGTTTATTACAGCAATAAACGACGGAGTTATTAAAATATGGGATTCTAACAAACTGAAAATAAAAGGCATACTCGAAACAAACATTCCTCAAAGTGTTTCTGCTATTGATTATGATTATGTATCGGGAAATTTAGTTGCCGCTATAGGTTCTACTATTTTTATTTGGAATTATGATTACAACGAAAAAAAATATCTTTTTGCCAATACTTTTAAAATAAGTGAAAGTGACATAACCGAAATAAAACTAGCAGACCTTTCGAGTAAAATATTCATCAAACGAAAATTATCATACAACAAATTTGATATTGACAAACTTCCGGCATATAAAAATGGAATAATACCAGAAGACTTAATAGACAATGTAGATTCAATCATTACCGAAGTTTATAATTTAAAAGGAGAAATGCTATTTACTTACGATGATATTTTACACGAAAATATTCATTTTGCAAACGACAATAACAATATAAAAATAGCTTATACAAGCTCAGAAAATGATATTATCGAAAGCGATTTTAATGGCGACATGACCAATAGCAACTACATTTACAAAGAAGAAAATATAATGAATACCAATTCGTTGATGGAAAACTTGGCATCGAGTGCTTCAAAATTGAGTGGAAGCGCATCGAATTACAAAAGTTTTGTGCAAACGAGTGAAAAAAAGGCAGTAAAAGATATAGATAACAGTAAAATATTGAAACAAGAACAGAAACGATTATCTAAAATTAATCCGGCATTTTCGGTTTCAAATAATAAGTACAAATATATTAGCTACAGTGCAAATGGTGAATATTTAGCAGCCTGTGGACTTTTTGATTACATAGAGCTGTACGATTTAGTAAAAAAAGAAAAAAGAAAACTTGGTAAATTTACCGACGCCGTTGAATATTTCAGTTTTAGTTCTGATAATACAATGCTTGCAACTATTTCAGGAAAGAAAATTCAAGTTTGGAATGTACTCAATGGAGCACTTGAAAACGAAATTTTAAGCAAAAATGTATTAAAAGAAGTTCATTTTTTCGAGCAAAATAAAAAATTGCTAACTTATGGACACGATGATGGAATCAAAATTTGGAATACCGAAAATTTAGAACCTATTGCAACCATAATTTCGGTAGGAAAAAGCGATTACATTACGCTTTCAGAAGAATCGTACTATGTTTCGTCAGAAAATGGAAGCCAAGGTGTCGCTTTTTATGTTGACGAAACTTCAATTCCTATCGAATGTTTCAAAATGAAATACTCTCGCCCAGAAATTGTAATGAGCAAATTGGGCTTTACCGACAATAAAATTATTGAAGATTATACAAATGAATACAATTTAAGCTTAACTAAATTTGGAATAACAAAAGAAGATTTTGATTTGTCGCACATTCCAACGGTTGAAATTCAAAATAAAAGTGAATTTAAATGGTTTACTTACAATAGATTAATAAATTTGGATTTAAGGGCAACCGATTTAACATACAATTTGAAAAAAGTAAACATTTATGTAAATGGCGTACCGATTTTGAAGCCTGGTCAAATTGACATAAGCCACAATGAAACAGACAATTACACACAAAAATATACAGTTGAACTCAATATGGGCAAAAATGTAATTTATGCCTTTACAACCAATGAAAAAGGTGGGGAGTCATTAAAAGATTCGCTAATAATCACACTAAAACTCAGAAATGATGTTGAAGAACCCAAACCAGATTTATACATTATAGCTTTGGGTACTTACCAATTTGCCGAAAAAGATTTGAATTCTGAATTTACTTTAGAAAGTACCCGAAAACTTATTCAAATTTTAGGAAAAGACAGGTCGAACTATTCAAACATTATTATTGATACGCTATTCAATGAAGAAGCTTTGAAATTACAACTTTTGCGCTTGAAAAGAAAATACAGACACATAAAAGTAGATGACCAATTTGTTGTAATTTCATCGGGTTACAGTGTGCTAAAAAATAATTTTGATGTATATTTTGCAACTCACAACATGGATTTTGGCGACCCTGAAAAAAATGGTATTGCCCATACATTAATAAATAGCATGTTAGCAGAAATACCGGCTCGCAATAAAATTGTAATCGTAGATTCGTGGCAATTTATTCAAGACGAAACAGCTAAAAACCTTGATAAACAGACAAATAAAGAACTTTCGGAAATTACTTTCAGTTCTTATGACCCAGCAAAAAATATACGTAAAGACATTTTCAAAGAAATGTATAAAACATCGGGTACAACTGTTTTGTTTACAAACGGAATAAACAAATTAGAGCAAAAAGTGAATTTAATTACCAAAACGTTGGCGCACGGATATCGTAAAAAAAATGCAGATTTTAACAACGATGGAATTATTTCGAGTCACGAATTAAATAATTATTTTGAATATCAGCATACTTTGATTGAAGAATCTGAAACTGAAAAGAAAGTAGCAATTTATAAAGAATTCTAAGAAAAAATTAACTTAAAAAAAACAGATATAAAAGAAATCCGGCATTTAACCGGATTTTTTTATTTCTCAAAAATAAGTTAAGTCAAATTAAATTGGATAGTTCATTTTGCTAAGTGCTTAAAATCTATTTGATTACAAAAAGACTTGCTCAAATTAAAATAGCACTGGTGCTTAATTACTAAAGATAACTGTCCAATTGTTTGTTAAGTCGTTCAATAGTAGCTTTATAAATTGCAATTTCACGTTCGGTTTCTTCTTGGTGTTCTCTAATTTGCTCCATATTTTGCCTCATTTCTTCTTCTTGAGCTAACATTTGTTCAGCCTGAAAATTAGAATCTTGCAATAATTTGGCTGTTCGCTGATTAATTTTGATAGTGGCAAAAGTAGCAGCAATGGCTTCAGAAACTTTTTCGATAAATGCTTTTTCATATTTATCTAAAATCCCGAATGAAGCAATTTCAATAACACCTTGTGTTTCTTCATTAAAAATAAGGGGAACTATCATAATATTTCGAGGTGTAGATTTACCCAATCCAGAAGTAATTTGGGTGTAATCTTCGGGCAAATCAGTTAAATATATAATTTCACGTTCCAAAACACATTGCCCAACAAGGCTCTCACCGATTTCAATTTTTTTGTCCGAATATTTTTTTCGCTCAAAAGCATAAGTAGCCATCAATTCTAAATAAACTTCAGCTTTGTTTTCATCATTCATAATAAGAATTGCACCCTGATTTGCTTTTATATATTTTATCAATTCACTAATTATTTTGTAGGCAAAATCAGAAACATTTGACGAATCGCTTCTTAAAAGCTCAGCAAAAATAGCCAATCCGGTATTTATCCAATTTCGTCTTTCATCAGAATATTTGCTTTTTTGATTTTCTATTTGAGCATTTGTCAAGCTATTGCGTAAGTCTAAAAGTAAAGAACCTAGTTTGTCGTTAGAGCTAAGCCTCACATATTCAGTTGAATAATTTCCCTTACCAACTTGCGAAGCAAAATTAGCCAGCAAGTTCAAGCCTTTTACCAGATTATTGGTTGAAAGAGCCATTTCGCCTAGTTCATCTTGAGAGCTAATTTTCAGTGGTTCAATGTCATCAATTTCACCCAATTCTAATTTCTTCAAAACAGCTGTTACTTGAAGAACCGGACTGGTAACGGAAAATAACAAAAAAAGCAAAAAAAGCATTAAAATTACGAAACCAATACTTGCAAATAAAACTAAATTTGAAAAACGCTCTCTTGCAGCTTTTTTGATAACAATATCAGGAACTGCAATTGCTAAAGCCCACGAATTTTCATAAGTTCCAACATTTATAGGAGCAAAGGATACGTAATAATCTTTTTTGTCGAAAAATTTAGTTCGTAAACTAAACATTTCTCCTTTTGCGATTTGGTCAACAATAGCAGTATTTTTTTCCAACAAAATTTCATTCAAATTTTTTCCGAACATATTTTTTTCGTTGAAAGTAACTAAGGTTCCTTTGTTGGTAATCAAAAATGCAAAAGTTTGCTCAAAAGGAGCAATTGAATTAGTAAATTCTTGCAAAGTATTCAATGAAAAATCGATGCCAACTACACCGGCAAATTTTTCATCTACAAAAATAGGAGTCGAAAGCGTAGTTTCGTAAAGCGAATCTTTTCTATTTACTATTGACCAATAGGGTTCAGAAAGAGACTCTTTTTTTATTTCTTTAATTCTATGATATTCAGTTAGTTTTGTTATTTTACCAATATCTGCGGAATCCAATTCTTTCACAATTTCGCCATTAAACTTTGTAAATGAAGAACTTACTCTACCGGATTTTTCGCCCCAATTTTTATTAAAAAGAGCAAGCTCGCGCGAGTCCCAAACAGCTAAAAATAACTCATTTTTTTTAAGATTTTCTTCAAAAAATTTATCGCGCATTGCTTGGCTCATCTCATCGGTAAGAAAAAGAGTGTTCTCATTTACAGTAGCTAAGGCTCTGGCAACACCTAAGTAACCTTCAAATTTGGCACGAACTTCGTTTGATTTTTCACGCACTAAAGCATTAATCATTTCCTCCGAAGTTTGTTGAGTCAATTTGCTATAACTGTAAATAATAACGCCCAAAATTAATGCATACACAAGCAAAGATGCCGTAATTACAGTAAAAACTATTTTTGTATTTAGTTTATTTTTCAAGGATTACTCAAATTTAATATTACAAAAAAATGCTTATAAAATGAATTTCAAAGATACGCTTTTCAATTAAAAAATAAAAAAGTTTTCGATTAAAAAAAGTAAAAATTTACAACAAAAAAGTTCAATTTTTACTATTTTTCCATTTCAATTGTAAAATTAGACACTATTTTTGAAATAAAATATTTTTAAATTTTCTTAAAAACCTGTATAACTGTACTTTACAATGCATTTTATTTAGAATTATTCTAAAATATAAAAAAATAAAAATTAACTCATCATATTTAAAACTTAATTTCTAATTTTATAGAATGATATTTTTAAGAAAAAAAAGCATCTCGTAAATGAGAAAAATATGTAAGTATTTGATAATAAATGATTAATAAAGTTATATTTCACAAAAATCAATTGTTTTTTGAATGTTTTTTATTCATAAAATTAAATAGTTACATATAATACTGTTTCAAAGCCAAAAAACATTATCAATTCTATAAAACAATGAGAATAAATAGAATAGCTGCAAAAAAACTACAAACAGACCCAAAAGAAATTGATTTAAGTTTGATAGATTCCTTAATAAAAAAATACAAAGGAAAAAATGGCAATTTAATTCCTTTATTACAAGGAACACAAGCCATTTATCGCTTTTTACCCGAAAGTGCGCTAAAAAAAATATCGGCAGAAACGGGACACAAACTTAGCGATATTTATGGTGTTGCTACTTTTTACGCCCAGTTTAGGCTCAATCCGGTAGGCAAACACATCATAAAAGTATGCCACGGAACAGCTTGCCATGTGCAAGATGCCAAAAGTATAACCACAGCTTTGCGCGAAAATTTAAAAATCGAAGACGGGCAAACAACTTCTGATGGCTTATTTACTCTCGAATCTGTAGCTTGTTTAGGCTGCTGCTCACTTGCGCCCGTGATGATGATTGGCGACGATACTTTTGGAAAACTTACAGGAAAATCGGCAGTTAAAGTAATTAGAGAAATTAAAAAGAAGGAAAATAATTAAGGTCTATGACCTATTTTATTCCAAACTTCTTAGCTATTAATTACCGATTTACATTAATAAAAAGCGGAAGAACTTTTGTAAGAGTACTTAAAGAGTACAATTTTTTAACCAACACTTATTATACATACAATTATTAAAACCATTGAAAAACTCAAAATAAATATGGAAAAGTTAAAACTAATAGTTGGAATGGGAAGCTGCGGAATTGCTGCCGGAGCTGGTAAAGTTTTCGACAAAATAAAATTCCTCCAAACCAACGAAAAACTCGACATAGATTTAGACCAAACTAGCTGTGTAGGAATGTGTTACAGAGAACCTCTGGTGGAAATAATCGACAACAACATTTCTTATTTATACGGCGGCATAGACGAAGAAAAAATAGAAGAACTTATAGAACATCATCAAAAATTCCATCTCCCTATAAAAGAATTGGTTGTAAAAACCGAAGAATTTAAAACTTCAGACAACGAATTTACAGATTCACAAGTAAAAATTGCCCTTCGCAACTGCGGTTACATAAATCCCGAACGCATAGAAGAATATCAAGCCAATTTTGGCTACCAAGCCATACAAAAAATAGCCGAAAATAACGTCTCGCAAGAAGAAATAATCCAAAACATAATCGACTCAGGGCTTCGTGGACGAGGAGGTGGAGGTTTTTTGACAGGTTTAAAATGGCGTTTTGCCAACAACAATAAAAATGCCGAAAAATATATTATTTGCAATGCCGACGAAGGCGATCCGGGAGCATTCATGGACAGGTCTGTTTTGGAAGGCGACCCTCATTCGGTTATCGAAGGCATGATTATAGGAGCTTACGCAATAGGCGCAAACGATGGAGTTATCTATTGTAGAGCTGAATATCCATTGGCTATCAAACGTTTAAATATTGCCTTGGCACAAGCTCGCGAAAAAGGTTTTCTAGGCAAAAATATTTGCGGAATAAAAAATTTCAATCTCGACATACATGTAAAAGAAGGAGCAGGAGCCTTTGTCTGTGGCGAAGAAACGGCACTAATTGCTTCAGTAGAAGGCGAAAGAGGAATGCCACGCAAACGTCCGCCATTTCCGGCGGCTTCGGGTTTGTGGAAAAAACCAACCAACATAAATAACGTGGAAACTTTTGCAAATATTCCTTGGATAATTTTCAATGGTGCAAAAGAATATGCCAAATATGGAACTGAAAAAAGCAAAGGCACAAAAGTTTTTGCCCTTACAGGAAAAATTAATCGCGGTGGTTTGGTAGAAGTTCCGATGGGAATTACCATAAAAGACATAATTTTCAAACTAGGA
>DZBP01000146.1 GCA_022729915.1 Draconibacterium orientale
TAGAAACCGAAAAAATAATTAGCCTAGAAAAAGACAAAGCTTTAGACCAAAAAGATAAATTGATATATAATTTAGCAAAAATATTGAAAGAAAATGGTTTATCGAATGAAGAAATACATAGCAAAACTGGTTTGTCGATAAATGTTATTCATAATTTATAAACTTGAACCCTAATTTGGAAGAACAAAATAAACAACAATAGATTTTTTTAGATATGTTAAAAGAACTTTGCTCTTAGCTAAATATAAATTAACACAAACCTGTTTTTTCTTAAAAAGTAAAAAAAGCATTGCAAACAAATATGTTTACAATGCTTTTTTATGCAAAACAGTTTAATGGATTTAGAGAATATTTATTCCATGAAGAATCCCGACAAATAAAATACAAACATAGCAATCAAAGCACTAACAGGAATAGTAATAATCCAAGCCCAAAGCAATTTGATAGTAACTCCCCAGCGCACAGCCGAAAGACGTCGGGTTGCTCCTACACCCATAATAGAACCTGTAATAGTATGTGTGGTACTTACCGGAATTTTAAGAAATTCAGTAACAAACAAAGTAATAGCACCCGCTGTTTCAGCAGCTACACCTTCAAAAGGCGTTACTTTGGTTATTTTAGTTCCCATGGTTTTAACAATTTTCCAACCACCACTCATGGTGCCCAAACCAATAGCCAAGTAACACGAAATTGGAACCCAAGCAGGCATTTCATAGCTAGCAAATTCGACACTACTTCCGGTAGATTGATTAAAATAAAGCCACGAAGTTACCCAAATAATACCCATTACCTTTTGAGCATCATTTCCTCCGTGTCCAATACTAAAAGCTGCTGAAGATACCAATTGCAACTTTTTAAACCAAACTCCTGATTTGTAAGTATTCAGAGAACCTAAAAACAAAGCAAAAGTACTTATAATAAGCACAATAATTGAAAGCAAAATCCATTTAAAGTTTTTACCGTCTAAAAGCACACTCAAAAGATACGAATTACGTGTTTGTTCTACATCGGTTTTTATAGTAAAAAATAGAAACACAAATGTTCCCAGAATAATCGATATACTTACTATTTTGGGCGCAATACTTTTAGTAGCAGAGTGCAAAAACCAAATAGCAATAAGAAAAGCTACTAACATGCCCAAAAGTGGCGCAACGATTATAAACAAAGCTGTTTTTGAAATCATAAGCGCGTTGATAGAACTAAATCCGGCATAGGCAATGGCAGCGCCTGCAAAACCACCTATAAGTGTATGCGACGACGACGAGGGAATTCCGTAATACCAAGTAAGTAAATTCCAAGCTATGGCTGCTATCAATCCCGAAAGAATCACACGATACGTAATAAATTCTTCAGCTACTGTTTTCGCTACAGTATTAGCTACTCCATGCTCTTTAAAAACGAAGTATGCCACAAAATTAAAAAATGCTGCCCATAATACTGCCTGAAAAGGCGTTAGTACTTTTGTAGAAACGATAGTTGCAATAGAGTTAGCGGCATCGTGAAACCCGTTGATAAAGTCAAAGATTAGAGCTAAGGCTATTATTATAATTAGAATAGTCATTGTAGGTTTTTTATTATGCGTATTTTACTATAATAGATTCAATTACATCGGCTACATCTTCGCACTTGTCAGTTACGATTTCCATGCTTTGCAACAAATCTTTTTTCTTTATAATCATAGCCGCCTCTTTTTCGTTTTCCAAAATTGAAACAAGACCGAACTCAAAAATATCATCTGCACGATTTTCAATACCGTTAATTCTAATACACGATTCTTTAATTTTGGCTGTATCGTTCATGTTTCTCAATCCGTAAACTGCTAATTTTACCTCAGCTACCGCTTCATCGTTAATGGCTGCTAGTTTGTGAATCTCGTTGTCAAGTTCGCCCAAACGATATAGAACTATTTTCTTTGAAGAACTATCGATGTAATCAGCTACATCGTCAAGTGCTGAAGCCAATGCATGAATATCTTCTCTATCGAAGGGAGTGATGAAGTTTTTTCCTAGTTCGATAAATACCTGATGCGTTAGGTTATCGTTTTGGTGCTCGAAATCTTTAATTTTCTTAACTACTTCTTTGCGAAAATTTGCATCAGAACTGTTAATCACTTCTATGAACAATTTGTTCATTTGTATAATATTTTCAGCTATTTGTTCAAATAATCCATAGAACACATTGTTTTTGGCTGAAAAAGATCGTAAAAAATTTGAAAATGACATCTTTTATTAGTTTTAGTTTGCGTTCAAAATTAGATATTCAATACACCACTTCTAAAAAAACATCTTTTTTTTAATAATTTATTAACATTAGCTCATTTGTTGTTTTCTTTATATTTACAATACAAATAGTTAGCTTGTTTTAATTTGATAATATTGTGTTAACATTTACCCAAAAACTTAGCAAAATAGAAACACGAAATAAAAAAAATGAATTCCTAAATGCTTTTTGTTCAAAAAAAAGAATTTATATTTAATAATTATTAAGATACTTAAAATATTAAACATTGTTAATACATCGTTAATAGATTGTTAAGTTAATAAAAAGAATGTATCTTTGTCGCCATTTGTTCGCCAAAAATGGTTTTAAAATACACATTAAAATAATCCTATTAAAAAAAATGCAAGCCATGAAACAAAAATTATACAAAAACTACTTTCTATTATTTATAGTTGGTGTATTTGTAAGCAATAGTTTGTTTGCAAAAGCACCTTCATTGACTTTGAAAGATTTAAATTCGCCGCCTCCACGCATTATTCGTACATGCTGTTCGTTTGGTGTTGAGGTTGGAATAACCGGAATGCCTTTAAAGAAACTGAGCGAAATAACCAGTTTGCACAAAATTGGAAACCACAAATATTTGGGCGATAGATTTGAAGCTAATGGTATTATTTACACCAAATTAGGTGGCTTTATTGACCTTGGACACTTGCGCGACCAAGCCGATTGGACTGCTTATCTGTATTCTCTAATTTTGAGTAAAAAAGCAGAAGGTAAAATAATTCAAAAGATTGGCTACGAAGGCGGACGCAAAACCCTAACAATAAAAATTCCGGCTGATTTAGAAGATATTGATGCCGCTTTGCTTGCCGGACGCATCACTTACGACCTTTCTATTTGGCACGAAATAGCTACTTGGTTTGGTGCATCGTATTTGCCATTTGTTCCGGAGCGTTATTCTAGCTTTTCTATCGAAGACTCCTATTCTAATCTTTTAGGCATTCTAATTGGCATCAAAGCCATTCAAAGCGATTTACCTTACGAGGAAGCAATGACTATTTTGCTTAAAGAAAAACTCATTGAGCTCAAAGCAGTAGAAACTGACGAAGAAACTTATGCTGCCATGAAAGCCGTAGAAGATATTTGGTGGACAAACGATGTAAAATTGCCCAGCGCAAAAGTACTTAAACAACGAAACCTAGAAATTGGTTCTTCACTAAAACCTTGGTTAGTTGCACAAAGCTCGCAAAATGAAAACCCACAACAAATAAATTTGGAAGTAAAAACCTCTAATGGTGTACTTTTGTCGCAACTTTATGAAATAAGTTTTAAATTGAACCATAAATTTCCGTTAAAAGAAATTGTGCCACTAAAAAATGGTAGGCTGATTACACAAAAAGACTTTGATATGCTTATGATTTACGTAAAAGACGATTTGCAAAAACGTTATGCTCTAAATCCTAAAAAAATTGAAGCTGAATTGAGAAAAAAGCAACGCGAAGAAATGCGCGAAAACAAAAAAATCACAACTGCAAATAAGCCATAATTTTTTGAGTAGCACCTCTATTGTCTGAAACAAACTTTTGCGAATGTTCGCCGGTTTGTTTCAGATAATTTTCATCTGCAATGAGTTTTTCAAAGATTTCGGTAAATTCATACACATCATTGATGGTAAATGCTCCTCCTAATTTTATTAATTCTACTGCTTCTTTGAATCGTTTGTAATTAGGTCCAAAAATAATTGGCATTCCAAAAGTAGCTGCTTCTAAAATATTGTGTATGCCTACTCCAAAACCACCACCTATATAAGCTATTGAGCCATACTGATACAACGACGACAGCATTCCGATATTATCAATTACCAAAACATCGTTTTCGGCTACGGTATTTACTTCGGCTTGTGAATAACGTACTACTTTGGCTTCTATGCTTTTAACTATGCGTTCTATGTTGCTTGCATGCACTTCGTGTGGCGCGATGATGTATTTTGCCTTTGGTGCAGAATGGTTGAGGTGTTCAAAAAGAATTTCCTCATCGGCATGCCAAGAACTTCCAACTATAAATACACGGCTATTTTTTGCAAAAGCCTCTACCAAAGGAAAGGTTTTCACATTTTGAGCTATCTCAAAAACTCTATCAAAACGTGTATCACCTGTTATGCTTACATTATTTATTTCTATGTCTTTTAATAATTTCTCTGATTCAGCATCTTGCACAAAAATGTGCGAAAAGTAACCCAACACTTTACGATACCAACTACCATAAGTTTTAAAAAAAAGTTGGTTGCTACTAAAAATGGCAGATATTAAATAAACAGGAATATTCTTAGCTCGCAAAATTTGTAAATAATTTTTCCAAAATTCATACTTTATAAACACAACAAATTTAGGATTAACTATCTCTACGAAACGTATTGCATTTTGGTACGTATCTAGCGGCAAATAAAAAACGTAATCGGCTCCCTGATAATTTTTACGAACCTCGTAACCCGAAGGAGAAAAGAAAGTCAATACTATTTTGTAGTCAGTATGCTTTGCTTTTAGTGCTTCAATTACAGATCTGCCTTGCTCAAATTCGCCAAGTGATGCCGCATGAAACCAAACAGTTGTATCTTCTTTGCTTACTTTTTGAGCTATCTGTTCTAACAGCAAAGTTTGACCATCGTTCCAAAGCTTTGCTTTTGAATTGAACAAAGAAGCTAATTTAATAAATTGCTTTGCAATAGTTATTATTAAATTGTACATTATTAGAGTATTAAGTAGTAAACCAAATTAAATTATATATTTCGTTTAGCCAAGTGCTTAAAATCTATCAGATTACAAAAAAGTTTGCTCCAATTTAAAATAACACTGGTGCTTAAAATAGTTTTTTACAAAAGTATTGTTTATTTAGTAAATTTCAAAATTGAAATAATTTTGAGCATCAATAAGTAAAAAAACAAATCACAAACAATATAAACGAAAAAGGATAAACTAATTTTGGGAGCTTATATAGTGTTTGAAAGAAAACTATATTTTTCTAGCTTTTGCCCCTAAATCTACTAAAGGGGACTTTTTAAAACACGTTGATTTACTAATCGTTACAATAAGCCCCTTTAGGGGTTTGGGGCTTTTTTTTCAAAAATGAAGAGTTTTCTTTCAAGCACTATATAGGTAGTGAACCAAAATTAAATTGTATATTTTTGTTCACTAAGTACATTAAATCTATTTAATTATAAAAAGGTTTTCTCCAAATAAAACAGCATTAGTGCTTATTTATTTTTAGCCCAATAATTACAATATCATCTGTTTGAGGCTCGTCGCTTTGCCACTGGTCTAAGTTTTGCGACAAAATATGATGCTGTTCCGATAAATTTTTATCATTGATGGCTAACAAATTTTCTTTGAAGCGTTTTGTTTTGTAGTTTTCATTCTGAATGCCACCAAATTGAGAAGTATATCCATCGGAGAAGATATAAATGGTATCATTGGTTTGCAACTGAATTTCATTTTTTGCAAATTCTTTGTAGTCTTTGGGGTGAATACCTATTGGCATTCTATCGGCTTTAAATTCAATTAGTTTAGGAACATTCGCTTCTGTTTTGCGTATCAAGTAAAGCGAGTTGTACGCTCCGGAGTAATATAGTTTATTGGTTTCGATGTCCAACACACAAATAGCTATGTCCATGCCGTCTTGTTGTTCGCCTATTTTGCCTGTTTGTTGCAAAGAGTTTTTTACCCGCTTTCTTAATTCGTTGAGTATTTCATTAGGCTGGTTTACATTTTGTTCGTCAATAATTTCGTTCAATAGCGAAATGCCCAACACACTCATAAAAGCTCCCGGAACTCCATGTCCGGTACAATCTGCCGCAACCGTTACTATGTAATTGTTTATTTGCTTAAACCAATAATAATCGCCACTTACTACATGGCAGGGGCGGAACAGCACAAAACATTCGGGGTAATATTTTTTCAGAATATCAATAGAAGGCAACAACGATTCTTGTATTCGTTGGGCGTAATTAATAGAATCGGTTATTTGCTTTTGTTGGTTGGTTATCAAATCTAAATGAGTTGTTATTTGAACATTCTTTTCTAAGATTTCCGATTTTTGTTTTTCCAGCAGAATATTATCTCTCCGTTTTTGTCTGTAATTCCTAAATACAACAATCGAAAACAACAGCATAAAGATAAATCCAAAAATAAACGAATACGTAACGTATCTTTGGCGTTCTATTTTTACAGCGTGTTCCAATTCTGTTTTTTGTTTTTCCTTATCAAAATCGTATTGCATTTCCATCTGAGTTATTTTCTTTGCGTTTTCAATATTGTATATCGAATCGTTTAACTCTCTGTATTTTTGATAACTATCGAGTGCTTCTTTATAATTTCCTAGTTGCTTATAATTGTCGTATAAAATTTTATAAGCTAATTGAATGTTGTCCTTTGCATCTATTTGACTCGAAATTAATAATGCTTTCGTTGCATTTTGGTGAACTAACTCGTATTTGTTTTGCTTGAAATACACATTTGCCATATTGCCGTATGAGGTTGCTATTTCGTATTGCATGTCGAGCGTTTCAAAATTAGCCAAAGCTTGTTGGTAATACTCGAGTGCTTTTGCTAAACTATCTTTGCTTTCGTAAGCGATGCCCATATTGTGCAAACTAAAGGCTAAATATATTTTATTGTTGATTTGCTTGCTTAAATTGAGTGCTTTTTCAAAATAACTTATCGACTTTTCTAAATCATTCTTGCTATTATGAACAAGACCAATATTGATGTAAGTACTTAATAGGGAATTGGTATTTTCCATTTCCATATCTATTGCCAATGCTTTTTCAAAATAATAGAGTGCTTTGTTGTAATCGTTTAGAACATAATGAATAGAACCTATGTTGGTAAAACAATCGGATTGTCCTTGCTTATTTTCTGTTTTTTCGCGCAAAACGAGCGACTTCTGGTAAAATTCCAATGCTTTGGTGTAATTGGCTTGTTCTTCGGAAATGATGCCCATGTTGTTGTAACATTCGGCTACGCCATTATTATCGTTTAATTTTTTTCTTATTTCGAGCGATTTGTTGTATAAATCAATTGCTTGAAATGAATTTCCTTGCGAATAGGCTGTATTTGCCCAATTATTATAAACTTTGGCTATTCCTATTTTGTTTTCAATAGATTCGTATAGTAACAGCGATTTTTTATAAAAATAGACCGACGAATCTAACTTGTTGGTTTCGTAATTCAAATAACCCAGATTTAGGTAAATTTCGGCAATTCCTTTGGTAAAATTACTGCGTTTTGCAATTTTCAATCCTTTATAAAAAAACAATTTGGCGGAATCGGTATTGCTTTGAACATATTTTTTCCCTTCAAGAATGTATTGATTAACTTTTAAAGTATCTTTTTTAAGGTCGTTTTGAGCAAACGATTTTTGACAAAAAATAATGGCAAGTAAAACCAATATAAAAGTTCTTTTCATGTTCGTTTTGTTTTTTCTAATGATAACTTTTTCAAAT
>DZBP01000147.1 GCA_022729915.1 Draconibacterium orientale
TTCATTTCATATTCGATAACTTGAACTAAAGTTTGATCAAGAGAAAATACCGGTTTCCAATCAATATGCTCGAAAATTTTATCAATATTTGGCTTTCTACGTTGCATATCGTCGAATCCTTCTCCGTATGCTTCGTTATAAGGAATTAATTTAATCTCTGATCTACTATCTGTTAATTTAATTATTTTTAAAGCTAAATCTAAAATCGGAATTTCTTCGGTATTTCCTATGTTATAGATTTCACCAATAGTTTTTGGATTTTCTTTTATAATTGAGAGTGCACGAACGGTATCTAAAACATTACAAAAACTACGCGATTGAGTTCCATCTCCATAAACATTAATTGTCTCATTTTTAAGAGCTTTTTGCACAAAACGAGGAACTACCATTCCATATTGCCCTGTTTGTTTGGTACCAATTGTATTGAAAAATCTACAAACTGTAACAGGAAGTTCCTTTTGCTTGAAATATGCCAAAGCTAGAAATTCGTCGAGGCTTTTTGAGCAAGCATACGACCAACGATGGTTTTGAATTGCTCCCATCAATCTATCGTCGTCTTCTTTGAAGGATTCGCTAACTCCACGCCCATAAATTTCAGATGTAGAAGCAATTACGATAGGTTTTCGATAACGATTTGCAATTTTTAGTACAATATCGGTGCCCAAAACATTCGTTTCGATGGTATGAACTGGGTCATTTACAACCATTTCCACACCTACCGCTGCGGCTAAATGATAAACATAATCGCATTCGCTAATAATTCGATCCATCACTGTTTTATTTAAAATGCTTTCTAAAACAAATTTAAAATTTTGATTTACAGTAAGTTGTTTAATATTTTCAAAACTTCCGGTTGATAAATCGTCAATAATTGTAACTTTATGATTTTCAAGCAATAAAGTTTCTGCTAAATGGCTGCCAATAAATCCGGCACCGCCCGTGATTACTATTTTCATGCTATTTCTGTATAATAAATTTAATTTTATGAACCATGTAACTCAAATCGCTTTTTTTAATAATAAAATCAGATATTTTACTATTTGTCTTATTCTTAAAAATAATAAATAAATAAACTGCGGAAATAAAATAAGAACAAGAAGCTGTAATTCCGGCACCCAAAATACCTAACTGTGGTATTAGTAAAAATCCTAAAAATAATGTTATTAAAAAGCCTATGCCTGAACCAATTGTGTTGTAAAAATGCTTTCCTATTCCTGAAAGAAAATGGCTAAACATAATTGAAACCGCCATAGATAAAATTCCAAAACTTAATGTAAAAATTATTATTTTAATATTTTCAAAATCTTTATTTAATAAAAAAATAAAGAAATTTTTCGGTATTAATATTAAAAAAAACAATCCAAAAAAAGTAACAAAAAACGAAATTTTTGTAAATTGAAGCGTTATTTTTTTATTAAAATCAGAATCTGTAGAATTTGAAATTTCGGTGTATTGAATCATAGACAAACTTCTAGAAACCAACCATAAAGCTTCGGAAAACTGAACTCCAACCGAATATTGTCCTAATGCACTTCTACCTGAATAGTATTCGATAATATAGTAACTCAAGCGATAATTCATTAATTGTAAGATATTTGCAAACTGAACAAATGTTCCATATTTGAACATTTGTATCAAAATAATGTGCAAATTACCAAACTCAATTTCATTTATTTGTTTTGCAAAAAAGAAAAAACTCAATGCAAAAAAAACAAGGTAACCAATTTTTAAAGCACTAATGTACGAATATACTTCGATTTTTTTCAAATAAAAAAGAAAAAAAAACAATACGATGAAAGTAACAACAATTTGACTTACCGAAGATAAATTATACCAAAATATTTTTTTTCTACCTAATAAAACTGACGTATTAACACTAGCAAATTGAAAAACAAGTGAAACAACAAAAATATCTAAAGCTAGTTCTTTGGGAATCAATTGAAAATAAAACAAAAACAAAGAGCCTAAAAACGAAGCAATTAAAGCCCAAATATACGACAAAAATGTAAGTTTGAATAAACTATGGCGAGGAATAAGATAAACCAAAGCAGGTCCACCAATAAAGCTACTAATGAGATAGTTAAACGTAATTCCCAAGACAAACAAACTAATTGTTCCTTGCCCGCTTGCACCTAATAAACGAGAGTTAAAAATTACGATAACAAAGCTTAAAACGGCTGTAATTAAACGTGTAGAAATGGTTCCCAAAATGGTTTTAAGCATTTGCTCATTTTTATGAAAATAGTGACAAATACACTTTATTAAATTGATTTTCAATAGATTGATAACTAAATTTATCTTTTACCGAATGAATTATTTCTTGAGAATCGTAGTTTTGATATGTTTTAAGCATAGTTATTAAGGCATCTTTAAGTTGCTGTAAATTATCTACTTCAATTAAAATTCCTGTTTTACTATCTACAAACGATTCTGGTCCGCCACATTTGGTCGAAATTACTGGTTTTCCATTAACCAATGCCTCAGCCGTTACCACCGAAAAGGTTTCGTAATTTGAATTAGTAATCAGAAAATCAATTTTTTGCATAAAATCCAAAACAAAAGTATTTGGTTGCCTGCCATGAAAAAAAACATACTTGTTTAGAAGTTGATAATCTTCAGCCATATCCATTAAAAAAACAACGTCATAACCGCCACCAATTATATGGTATTCAAATTCATATCCCATTTCAACTGCATTTTTCACCGCTTTTATTACATCGCTAATGTTTTTAACACTATCATACAAATCGGCTACAGTAAGAACTATTATTTTGTCATTTTTACTAGTTTCAATAATATTATTTGATACTTCTACTACATTCGGAATTACAAAATAGTTGTTCTTCAATCCATAATTTATCATTCTGGTTTTAAGGATTTCAGAAACAGACGTTATCAAATTTGCTTTTCGAGCACTCAATCGAATAAGCATTCTGTAAAGAAAACTTCTTTTGGAAAATTTATCCGTAATAAAAAGAGAAGATTGTTCTGAAACAATATAAGGTAAGCCTCTAAAGACTTTAAAAAAATATGCAATTAAACTTGTACGTCCAAAAATATGAACATGAATAAAATCTGGCTTTATATTTTTTTTAACATATCTAAAATACCCTAAAAAAAACGCTAAAAGGTACATTATTGAATTAACAGCTAGTTTCATTGGAGGTATTTTACACTCGGCATAGCTAAAATAAACAACAGTTTCATAAAAACTTCCATTTGTTGAATTAACAAATTCAAAATTTGTATTCAAATTTTTATCGCCTACCACGTACAAAACGTGCACATTGTGTTTTTGTGCAACTGCTAATATGTGTTTTTTTAGAAATATACCTAATTGTGGGTCATGTTTATTTGGATACCACTTTGGGAGTGCTAAAATATTGTATTTATTTTGATTGCCTAATTCGTCCATGAGTTTATTTATTTATAAAACTGCACAAAATTAGAAAATATATTATCAATACGAAATTTAATTTATAGGTTTATCTATTAAGTTATTTCATTCTAAAAATTGGAGACTTAATTGGTCTTCAAAAAGTTTAAACGTTTTTCGGTGGTAATATGTTATACCATATTTCTTTATCATTTCTCTATGTATTTCAGTAGGATATGCTTTATTTTTATCCCATTGATAAATTGGAAATTCGTGGTGCATTTTAAGCACATATTCATCTCTAAAGGTTTTTGCAAGGATAGAAGCTGCTGCAATATTGGCAAATTTTCCATCACCTTTTACAATGCACTTGTGCGGAATGTCTTTATACTTTATAAATTTATTGCCATCGATTAATAAAAATTCGGGTATTATATTCAATTTCTCTACTGCTTTTTGCATAGCTAAGATGGAAGCTTTCAAAATATTTATTTTATCTATTTCGGGAGCATCTATTTGAGCCACAGCCCAAGCAAGTGCTTCTTTTTGAATAACTTCTTTTAACAAAACTCGATTTTTTTCATTTACTTTTTTTGAATCATTTAGAAGTGGGTGAAAAAAGTCTTTTGGTAAAATAACTGCCGCAGCGAAAACGGGTCCAGCTAAACAGCCTCTTCCTGCTTCATCGCAACCCGCTTCAATTAAATTTTTATTATAACAATTTTGTAAAGACATTTTCTTAAAAGGCTTAACATATTTTTATCAAAAGTATAATTTTTTTTTCAAAAAAAAGCCCTGCAATAAAATGCAGGGCAAATTTACAAATGGAAATATTCAAGTTTAAATTTTTTTTAGCTTACAGAGAAACTATCTTGTTGTATTTCAATCAACAAAACATTTTTAGCCACTACCTGATTCAGCGCAACATTTATCATTTTTATTGTGCCATTGGTAGGACTCATTACTTTATTTCTCATTTTCATTGCTTCGAGCAAGATGATTACATCGCCTTTTTTTACTTTATCGCCTTCTTTTACTTTGATATCGATAATTGTTCCGGGAATGTAAGCATATACTTTTCCGGGATCTATTTCAATCCATTCTTTACGTTTCTCGTATTGAGGAGTCAATCTTGTTTTGTAGATTGCGCCATCAATTTCGAGAGTTTTCATTTCTTCGTCCATCATCATATTCTTTAGTCTTTAAATTCGTAATTTTATAATAAAAAAAAAGATTAAAACGGAGGAATACCGTGTTTTTTGGCTGGTCTGAACTCAGTTTTGTTGCTCGAAACTTCAATGGCGTGCATAATAAATTTCTTTGTTTCTTTGGGCTCGATAACAGAATCGACATAACCTTTAGCTGCTGCTACATAAGGATTTGCAAATTTTTCTTTGTATTCTTGAATTTTTTCTTCACGCATTGCAACTGGGTCGGCAGCTTCCATAATTTCTTTGCGGAAAATTATATTTGCTGCACCTTCGGGTCCCATAACTGCTATTTCGGCGGTAGGCCAAGCAAATACGAAGTCTGCGTTCAAGTGGCGAGAGTTCATAGCTATGTAACCACCACCATAAGCTTTACGTAAAATAACTGAAATTTTTGGAACTGTGGCTTCAGAGTAAGCATAAAGAATCTTAGCTCCGTGCCGAATTACGCCTGCATGTTCTTGATCTACGCCGGGTAAATAACCCGGTAAATCGACAAGCGTTACAATAGGAATGTTAAAAGCATCGCAATAGCGAATAAAACGTCCGGCTTTATCGGAAGAATCCACATCAAGAACTCCCGCTAACACAAGCGGTTGATTGGCTACAAAGGCTACTGTGTCGCCGTTCATTCTACCAAATCCAACTACGATATTTGCTGCCCAAAGTTCTTGAACTTCAAGAAAACTATCTTCGTCAACCAACGACTTAATTACATCACGCACATCGTAAGGCTCTTTTGGGTCGCTCGGAACAATATTTTCAATTTTATATTCTTTATTAGGATTTTTTGGAGGGAAAGCGAGTGCTTTGCGCGAATTATTCCAGGGAATAAGCGAAACTAATTTTTTGATTTGAGCAAAACTTTCAAGCTCGCTTTCAGCATAAAAATGAGCATTTCCGGTAATTACGCTGTGTACTTTTGCACCGCCTAGCTCTTCCATCGAAATTTCTTCGCCCAAAACAGTTTTGATAACTTCGGGTCCTGTGATGAACATTTTTGAAATATTATTTACCACAAAAACGAAATCCGTCAAAGCGGGAGAATAAACTGCACCTCCGGCGCAAGGACCTAAAATAACCGAAATTTGTGGAATTACGCCAGAAGCCATAGTATTGCGATAAAAAATTTCGCCATATCCGGCAAGCGAATTTACACCTTCCTGCACTCTTGCTCCGCCTGAATCGTTAATTCCGATGATTGGAACACGCATTTTCATGGCATGGTCCATAATTTTTGTAATTTTACGAGCGTGCATCAAACCTAAAGAACCACCAGCAACTGTAAAATCCTGAGCATAAATACATATTGGTTTTCCCATGATTTTTCCTGTTCCGGTAACAACTCCATCGCCCGGCATTGATTTTTTATCCATTCCAAAATCGCGAGCATCGTGTTCTATAAACATATCGTACTCATGGAAAGTATCTTTATCTAAAAGAGCCAAAATTCGCTCTCTTGCATTCATTTTGCCAAGTGCTGCTTGTTTTTGCATGGCTTTTTCGCCACCTCCAAGAATTACTTGTTCCCTCTTTTTTAAAAGTTCTAATGTTTTTCTCTTTAAAGACATAGTTGTCAATGCATTGTTTTTTGAATCCGGCAAACTCATTATTTTTATGATGTTTTAATTTATATACATAAGATTAAAAATAGCTTAGTTTATACTAATTTGTAAGATTTTTTAATCTTAAAACTATTTTTTACCATAAGTTTCATTTTTGCTTCTCCAAAAAAGATTTAACGTTTGTTTTGTCAAAGGTTCGTATTTCAAAAATCAGTATTTTTTAAATATATGAATTTCAATCTACTCAATTTGTATGAAAAAAGTTTTGTACGTTATTGAAGTAAATATTTCACACTCCAATCTTTTTGTTGGAATTTGGTGCAAAGATAATAATTATTTGAAATAACAAATGGTTAAAATAAAAGTTTTAAAATGTATATAGTTGAATATGTAAATGTTAAATTTAGTTATTCCATCTATAAGTGTTTTATTTAGATTAGGTTAAAAAAAAATAGAAACTAAATTCGGAACCTAAAATATATTTTTTTTTGCAAAAAAATTAACCTATAAAAAAGATTTAAATCTCAAAAAAAAGATATTTAATTGAAAATGTACTACGAAATCGTATTAAAAAACCATTTTATTATAAATTTTAATAAAAAAAATATTTGTAAAACTCTTTTTAATAAAACTTATTCGTTTTAAAAAAATCTGTAAAACATTTTGACTTTTCGCTTGTTTTTACATCAAAAAATCTATAACTTGCGCCCAAACAAAGACTAGTGAAACAAAGAAAAACTTGTTTTAAATTGTTAAAAATCAAACGAAACATTGTATTTTATTTGATATTTATTTCTTTAATTTTCATTTTTCTGTTTATATTTAAAAAGAATAAGCGTTTATATTATGGAATATGTTTTAATTATAATTTCTGCTATTTTTGTAAACAACGTTGTTCTATCGCGTTTTTTAGGTGTTTGCCCATTTATTGGAGTTTCAAAACGAGTAGAAACGTCGTTAGGTATGGCTGGTGCTGTAACTTTTGTAATTGTTATAGCCACAATTGTAACCTATTTGATTCAAAAATATATTCTAGACACCTTAGGTATTGGCTTTATGCAAACAATAACATTTATTTTAGTTATTGCTGCTCTCGTACAATTAGTAGAAATCATTTTAAAAAAGGTTAGTCCTGCACTTTATCAAGCTTTAGGTATTTTTTTACCTCTGATAACAACAAATTGTGCCGTATTGGGAGTAGCTATTATGGCAGTTGCTCCTAATTTAAATTATAACATCATTGAAGCCACAGTTTTTGCAACCGCTACTGCGATTGGTTTTGGTTTAGCTCTAGTAATTTTTGCTGGTATCAGAGAACAATTAGAACTCACCAATGTACCCAAAGGCATGAAAGGAACTCCAATTGCTTTGATTGTAGCAGGGCTTTTAACTATGGCTTTCATGGGATTTAATGGTATTGCTTAACTCTCTAAAAAATTCAAATTCTATTTTATTTTAGTATATTGAACTTTATCTAAAAAATATTTGTATTTTTTTACACTTTCGTACAATTATTTCAAAAAAAA
>DZBP01000148.1 GCA_022729915.1 Draconibacterium orientale
AACGAGAAAAATGTTTATAAAGCAAAAGCAGAACAATTGGATAAAATCAGAGAAATAGAAGAGTCCATAAATACAATTGATAAAAAATACTTTAAATATGAACCTGAGTATAAAAAACATATATTAAACATCAATGTAAAATTTGAAACAGGTAGCCATAATATTCAAGATATTGATAGTAAATCGCAAGATGATTTACTAAATGCTGGGGAAAGCATCAAAAAATTTATAAGTAATGTAGAAGACACTCTTGATATAAAATATTTAGTTATCATCGAAGGGCAAGCTTCAAATTATGGAAGCGAAACTTTCAATTTTGAGTTAAGCTACAGAAGAGCTTTGTCGTTAATTAAATTTTGGCAACAAAACAATATCGATTTGTTTTCTATGGAGCGTTGCGAACTAATTATTTCAGGCAGCGGAATAAAAGGCGTACCTCGCGATACAAAGGAAGAACGCAACAACCAACGCTTTTTAGTTCATATTATCCCTAAACCGGGTAAAATTTAATTTTATAAACAGGCAAATGAGACGGACTTTATTGTTTTTACTTATATCGTTAATGCTTGCCTCTTGCCATTCGGGAAGGCGATGCCATTTAGAAGAAGCCATCAAAGGTCAATGGGAATATAGCATAACAAGCGAACAAATGTACAGTTATTACGACACAACGGGCGAACTTCCCGATGTGTTGAAAGGCATTGAATTGAAATTAATAACCGTTAGTTTTGAAGAAAATGAAGTATCATTCGATTTGTATGCTTTTAATCTTTTAAAAACGTCCTATTGCATTCAAGGCAACACCATCATTTTGGGCGATGATGTAAATTTACGCTGCACAGCCCAAATGCAAAGAGGCTGTAATCTTTTAGAAATTTCAGATTTCACAGCATTCTATGAAGAATACGACATTATAAAAAAAACACTAACGGGCGATAAGTTAAGTTTAAAAAGAAAAAATTCATACAATCAAAATACTGCCAATAACAGGAGAAGAAGATAACAATAAATACTACTTGCCGCTAATAAAGTGCGTATAGAGGTGGTTTTCTGTCGGAGTTTCGCAAAGTAGATTTCTTTTTGATTTGCTTTAGCTTATTTTTTGTAATAATGCCTCTTAGCTTTATTCGAAATATTCTGAATAAATATCGCTTAGTGTATCATGAAAACCCCAGCCCATGTCGATTGTATTGCTAACAACCGCCTCGCAACGTTCTTGAAAAACAGCAAGCAGTTTATTTTTTGACATCAATTCTAAGGCTTTCTCGTAATTGTTTTCCAAGCTTGTATAAAAATTTTCATCTATATCGCCGTATTCGTTGGTAAAATCAACACCCATCTCGGTATAATACAACAAGATGTCGCATAGTTGTTCGGCACTGGGGCTAAGTTTTTTAAAATCGGATATTGCCTTGCGTGCATCGCTCAATTTGAGTTGATAGCCACGTTTTGGGAAAAAAGCTTCTTTCACTTTCTGTTTGTATAGCTGCAATTTTCCCTCTGAATCTGGATTGAACTTATTTTCGCAAAATTCTTTGTTTTGCTTGTTTAAATTGTATAATTCGCCAATTATTTTTATCAATTCGTCTTTTGGCAAATTTTCCAAATGCTTTTTTAATTCTCGTAACGCCATATTGTTCTATTTTTTTTTATCTCTGTGGTTCTCTGCAAAACTCTGTGTGATTAAAATTGTTACACTGAATTGCACGGCGAAACCGTTATAAGTTAATTTTACAAATTTAAGTTTTTTATTTCGTAATCAATCTGTTTTTTCAATTCTTCCTTCGAGGGAAGTTCCAATAGATATTTTGTAATTAATATTTGTTGGTCGTTATCAGCCATTGCATATTCCACCAAAGCATCGTTTTTGTTGGTAACTAACAAAATACCAATTGGCGGATTGTCATTGGGTTGCATAATTTCTTTGCGAAAATAATTGATATACGTTTTAAGTTGTCCAAAATATTCGTATTTGTATTCCGTAACTTTTAATTCTACTAAAATATGACATTTCAGAATACGATGATAAAAAACTAAATCAATAAAGAAATATTCATCGCCAATTAAAATACGTTTCTGCCGAGCTTCAAAACAAATACCATTTCCAAATTCGAGAAGAAAATCGCCAATATTTTCAATAAGAGCTTGTTCCAAATCATTTTCATAAACTACATCTTTGGCTTTCAAACCCAAAAATTCAAAAACAAATGGCTGTTTAATTATTTCCGTAGTATTTTCTTTAGTAGAAATATTTTGAACATATTGCGATAATTTTTCGGGATTTTGCGACATACCACTTCGTTCGAAATACAACGAGTTGATTTGTCGTTTCAATTCTTCTACCGACCACGTTCCTTTGATACATTCCAATTCGTAAAAAGTTCGTTTCAATGGATTTTCAATAGGAAGTAATTGAACTAAATGTGTAAATGATAAATTTTCAATAATTTTTGACGGTGGTAAATGAATTTGCTCATTTTCTAATTGGGCAATTGGTAATTGCCCAATTTCATTTTGCTTATTATCAGCAATTTGTAATTGGTCCGTTGATAACTGACTAATTTGGAAATCGGCACTTGACAAGTGCCGATTTAAATCAAAATTTTGAATTATATCCGGAATTAAAACGAAAAACCTCTGATAAATTTGATAAAATTGTCGATACAATTTTAAATTTCTGTAAGAAAAAGAGTTTTGATTTAGTCTTTCGGCTATTTTTTGCAATAATTTTTCGCCGTATTTTGCTCTATCTTCACCGTTTTGTTCAAATTCTTTAATATAAAAACCTATTAACCAATTTCGAATGGTTAAGTTTCTGTTTACTGCTTTTATTGCATTGATTTGCAATACATTATGTGTTTTGTCTATTAAATTTATTAAATGTTCAAAATTCATATTTTTATTTTTTTTATCCAGAGAGCCACATAGGTTTTTTACAAAAATAATAAAATTTATTAAAAAAAACCTTATTTCATTAAAAAAAGAAGAAAATAAGTAACTATGGAAAAAGAAACGACACTTATTAAAAAAAAAAAAAATTATAGAATATTGAATATAAAAGTTTTAGCAAAAAAAATAAAAGTGTTAATTAAATTTGCATTACTACTTAAACTATCTGCTTTTCTTTAATTTCTTTTTGTTTAAAGATTCTTGAAATAGAGTTTAAAGGCTGCTGCAAAACGAAAAAAGGGCATGGCTCTAAAGTGCGGTACGAATGAAGGTGTATTTTTTAAATTATTCAGAAATTATAAAATTTTATTTTCTTGAAGAATACGAACTATTTCTTATTTTTGTAAATAGCGGCATATTTTAGAGACGCACCGCATCTGCAATTCTACTGATACGATGACTTAAAGTCATCGTATCAGTAAATTCTCTTTTATTTTCTAATCACGAAACGAAACTACCGAAATGCCTACTCCACCTATATCAACTCGCTCATCTTCAACAGATTCAACTTCTTTTATTTTATCTAAATACTGCCTGATAAGTTGTCGCAAAATACCGTTTCCTTTTCCGTGCAATATGCGCACTTGCGAAACTCCGGCTACAATGGCTCTATCAATATAATCTCGCACTTCGTCTAAAGCCTCCTGCCCTCTCATACCACGCACATCTAGCTGAAAACTAAATTCGCTAAGGTCTTTTTCCATGTGAATAACCACTCCGGCTTTGCGCACTTCTTCTTTGGCAAAATTAAACAGTTCTTTTTCGCTTAATTTTTCGATACGTTCTTTGTTGAGCGTTGTTTTGAGCGAACCAAAAGCTATTTCGTACAGATTGTGCTTAATTTCAAGTATTTCGCCAATATGCTGTTGCCCTTTCAATCGAACCTTGTCGCCTACTCTAAAATTCGAATCAATAGGTTTTCCTTTTTCAAGAATTATATTTTCGGGTATTTCTTTGTTTTTTCGATGCTCTTGTCGCTGTTTAATTTTTTCCATTTTGTTTTTAACAGCTTCTTCGTGCAATTGAGTTTTATTTTCTTGGTCTTTTTTGTAGGTTTCAAATTCGTTGCGTATTTCACGCGTTTTGTCTTTATCTGCCTGATTTTTACGTATTTCGAGAATTGTATTTTCAATTTTTTTGTTCGCAGTCGAAATAATATTTTGAGCCGTTTCATTGGCTTTTGCTATTATTTCGTTGCGCTCGGTAATTGTATCGCTCAAGGCTTTGTTGTATTTATCGAGTGTAACATTCAGTTTTTCTTCTTTTTGTTGGAGTTGTGCTCTAAGTTGAACAATCACACGGCGGTCATTTTCAAGCTCTTTGAGGTGTTTATCAAAGTCGATATGGTCTTTCCCAACTATGTCGCTGGCAGTTTGCAAAATCTCTTCGGGTAAGCCAATTTGCTTGGCAATTTCGATAGTAAATGAGCTTCCGGGCTTGTGCAATTCGAGCTGAAAAAGCGGTTTCATATTGTCGGTATCGAACAGCATGGCGGCATTGATAATTCCTTCAGCCGACGATGCAAAATGCTTTAAATTAGAATAATGTGTAGTTATTACGCCATTTATTTGCATTTCATTTATTTTCTTCAAGATAGCTTGCGCCACAGCTCCTCCGAGTAAAGGTTCGGTTCCTGTTCCAAACTCGTCGATGAGCACCAAAGTACTCGAATCGCCATTTTCGAGAAAATGTTTCATGTTGTACAAGTGCGAGCTATACGTACTAAGGTCATTTTCAATGGATTGCTCGTCGCCAATATCGATAAAAATCTTAGAAAAAATTCCAAAATGGCTGGTATCGCTACACGAAACGAGCATGCCCGATTGCAACATATATTGCAGTAAACCAACGGTTTTGAGGCAAACAGACTTTCCTCCGGCATTGGGTCCCGAAATTAAAACAATACGAGCTTCGGGCTTAATTTCGATGTCAAGGGGCACCACTTTTCGTTTTTCTTTCTGCAAACTCAAAAAAAGCAAAGGGTGAACGGCTTTGATGTATTCCAACTGTACTTTATTTTCCAAAATAGGCATTCTGGCAAGTATTGTGTTAGCAAACAATGCTTTAGCTCTAATAAAATCTATTTCGGCAAGAAAATCATACGCCAAAAGCAAATCCGAAGTATAAGGTCTTATTTCGTCGCTCAATTTTGCCAGAATTTTTAATATTTCCCTTCTTTCGGCAAATTCAAGTTCCCTAATTTCGTTGTTCAATTCTATGATTTCTACAGGCTCGATAAAAGAGGTTTTTCCGGTAGCCGATTCGTCAGTTACAAAACCCTTAATTCTTCGTTTGTAAGCAGTTGGCACCGGAATAAGCATTTTTCCGTCGCGTACACTCAGGTTTGCATCTTTCTCTATCCACCCCTCATCTTTAGCGGTTTGCAAAATTTTATTCAGTCTGTTCGACGCCAAAGTTTGCTTCGACATCAATTGTGCACGAATACGTGCAAGTTCGGGCGAAGCGTTGTCTTTTATGCCTCCCGTTTTGCCAATAACAGAGTCAATTCGCTCAATAACAAATGGATACAAAACTACATTTCCCAAAAGTTTAACCAATTCGGGATATTTTTCTTGCTTTTCGCGTGCTTTAAAAAAACTCAGAATAGAACGAATGGTTTCGAGAGAACGCTTAATTTCAATGAGTTCCACTAAATCGAGAATAGTTCCTTCTATTTTCAATCTTTCGAGTTGTCGGCGAGCATCGTAAAAATAATTGGTAGGAAAATCGTCCTCAAACATTACAATATGCTTAAATTCATTGGTTTGCAAAAGCAAAGTACGAATAGCATCGTAATCGGTCAAAAACGACATTTCATGCACTTTGTCTTTTCCGAGTGTGCTCAAACAATTGTTGAGAAGTATTTGACGAATCTTGTCAAATCCAATTTTTTGCTCAAAATTTTGTGGGTAATTCACTGATTTATATTTATTTAATTTATTCAAAAAGTATAAACATTTTCTTGAAAATGAAACGCAAAAATATTAATTTTTTAAGTCGTTTACAAATTTTACTAACTGTTTGAATTGAATTTTTTAACATATAAAAGGCTTTTTCGATAAAAAAAAACGTTCCAGAGAAAAATCTTGGAACGTTTTAAACACCTAATATTATTTAGAGCAAATCATAGTGTAACCAATTAAATTATAGATACTTATTAAAAAATATATAATTAAATAGGGTTTACATTTTCGTCTAAAGCTGTTTTCTATAAGGAAATTTGCGTTCAATATCTTTCATTATAGCTTTACTTAAATTTTCGGCACTGCTACCCAAACCACCGGAATATGTGTGGTCGTATTTAAAAAGTAAATTAGAATCGAAACCATCGTGTAGCGAAACATTTGCATTTACTTCGTTAGTTGCACCAGAATAGCCAAACAGAACATTCATTGCAATAGCACCACCGACCGACATGGGTTGTGAGGTTACTATTTTTCCAGAAACCACTGCATCAACTCCTAAAATTTGAGCTAACTCATTTTTTGAATAATCATTCAATTGCGAATATTCAATATTATTTTTTTTCAATAAAGTATTTGTATTAGCAATATCTTGAATTTCAATATTGTAATACTTAATTTGTCTTAAAAAGCGAGAATACATTTGTTCTTGAAAAACAAAGCCCATTTCAACCTCCATTTCTTTTAACTGTTCAACAGTCGTATTTTTCGGCAATTTTTTATACTGAATAACTGCATCAAAAGGTAAAAAAGCTATTTTTTTATGCCTCTGTATTCTTGTTGCTAAATCGGGTGCTTGGTAAACAGTTGCGCAACTTGTAAACATAAAAAATGCAAGTAAAAACGATAGAATAACTGAATTTTTTTTCATTTAATTCGATTTTTTTTAAAATTAATAATGTATTTAATTTACTAAATTATTTTAGATAATGCAAAGGTAAAAATTATTTAAAAAAAACAAAAATATTTTATTCAATATTCTAATTACAAAAAATAGCAGCTAATTAAAATAGAATTACTAATTTTTTTCTAGCCAAGCAATTGCATCTTCCACCGAACCAAAAATTTCCACTTTAAAATCTTTAAAATCGCGTAGTAAAGTTGTGCGAATAATGTTAAAAGCCAAACTTTGAAATAGATTTTTAGACTTTACTGTAGCTAAACGAGCATTTGGCAATTTTTCGCTCACCATTTTTGAATAAGATGTGCCGCCCATGCCCTTGATGATGCGCTCGAAGCTTCTAAATTTAGTGCATTTAAAATCACTTTTGAATAACCAATTTCAACAAGAATCTCGAGACATTTCAATAAAGTTTTTTTATACTCATCTTCATCAAATCATCCAGTCATTTCTACAAGTGAAATTTTTTTATCACTAAGTTTATAAATTTTAATCTTTTCTAATTAAAACACTTTTTCCATGCAACAGTAAATTTGGGTTATTTTAAAATCACTTTAAAAATTCATCAACCTCAAGTAAAACAAAATTCATTCCTTTAATAACTGACTTGGAATGAAAATAAACACAAAAGTAAAAATAATTTAGAATAATTCCAACTTATTATCTATTTTTGCCACGCTTGAAAAAAATGAGAACTTAAGCAATTTTCTAAGAACTTTTTTCAATTTATTATATGATTTTCAAGAATTTATCAAAATTAAATAGACTATTAATTGACAACATGAATGACATTTTTTATGTAAAATATTGAAAATCAATAACCCCGACCTT
>DZBP01000028.1 GCA_022729915.1 Draconibacterium orientale
ATTTTTAAAGAAGGTTGTGTAGGAATTGTTTCAAAATCTGGAACTTTGACTTACGAAGCCGTTGACCAAATTACCAAACAAGGTCTTGGACAAACCACAGCCATAGGAATTGGTGGCGACCCAATTATAGGAACTTCAACCAAAGAAGCTGTTCAGTTATTAATGGAAGACCCTGATACTAAAGGAATTGTAATGATAGGTGAAATTGGAGGAAACATGGAAGCCGAAGCAGCCGCATGGATTAAAGAACACGGAACCAAGCCGGTAGTAGGTTTTATAGCCGGAGTTACTGCGCCCAAAGGAAAACGTATGGGACACGCCGGAGCTATCATAGGAGGAGCAAACGATACCGCTCAAGCTAAAAAAGAAATTTTGCGCGATGCAGGAATTCATGTAGTAGATTCTCCAGCCGATATAGGCAAAAAAATGGCAGAATTGCTCAAAAAATAATTTTTTTTTTTTATTTCCCGCAAGCCTAATTAAAAAAAGTTTGCGGGTTTTTTGTGTTTTTTTCTTAATTAAAAAAATTAAGCAACATGAAAATCCTTTCGCCCGAAAAAGTACGACTTTTAGATACTTACACAATTGAAAATGAGCCAATTTTAGATATAAATCTGATGGAAAGAGCTGCAAAAGCTTGCTCTAACAAAATACAAAGCCAACTATCAAAATTGCAAAAAATCTATGTTTTTTGTGGCACAGGAAACAATGGCGGCGATGGTTTGGCTATTGCCCGATTGCTTGCTAATGAGGACTTTACACTCGAAGTTTTTCTAATATCAGAAAAATTAAATTCAAATTCCAAAATCAATCTCGACCGATTAAAAATTCAAAATAAGGTAAAAATCAATTTATTCAAAGATGAAATTGATGCTGATTATTTTGAAAATAATTCGGTAATTATTGATGCTATTTTTGGCTCAGGTCTTAACAAACCTGCCAATGAAACAGCACTAAAAGCCATTGAAACGATTAATAATTCAAATCAATTTGTCATTTCAATCGATATTCCCTCAGGCTTTTTTGCTGAGAACAATTCAGTGCTCATTTTTGATAAAGAAAAAGGTTTTTATCAGCAAGCAGTTTGCGCAAACTGGACTTTAACGCTCGAATTGCCTTTCTTGTCATTCTTTTTTCCAGATTCAGAGCAAAATGTTGGCAATTGGGAAATCATTCCGATTGGTTTGAGCAATGAATTTTTAAAAAATATAGAAACCGAAAATTATTTTGTAACAGATTATTTTGCCTCAAAACTTTTAAAGAAAAGAAAAAAATTTACACACAAAGGAACTTTTGGTCATGCGTTGTTAATTTCGGGTTGTTACGGAAAAATGGGAGCCGCTGTTTTGGCTTCACGCGCTTGTTTACGTGCGGGCGTGGGCTTGCTCACTACACATATTCCACGTTTTGGTTATCAAATAATGCAATCGAGTTTACCTGAAGCCATGCTAAGCATCGACACTTCCGACATTTTAGTGTCAGAAATCCCAGATTTAAGTAAATTTTCGGCAGTAGGAATAGGTCCAGCACTTGGCACAAAGCCAAATTCGCAAAAAGCGGTGGCTTCATTGTTCGAGAAATGCAACTTACAGCTTGTAATTGATGCCGATGCTCTCAATATTATTGCTGAAAAGAACGAATTACTCAATTCCATTCCCCAAAATAGCATTCTCACTCCTCACCCACTCGAGTTTGAACGACTTGCCGGAAAATCTACTTCTTTTTATGAGCGTTATTTAAAACAACGCGAATTTGCAATCCAACACCACGTTTTTGTGGTTTTAAAAGGAGCAAATACTTGCATTTGCACACCCGAAGGCGAGAGTTTTTTCAATTCGACCGGAAATTCGGGCATGGCAACCGCTGGAAGTGGCGATGTGCTTACAGGCATCATTTTAGCACTTTTGGCACAATCCTATTCACCGAAAGAAGCAGCAATTTTAGGCGTTTTTCTTCACGGAAAAGCAGGTGATTTGGCTCTAAATGAGCAAAGTAAAGAATCATTAATAGCAAGTGATTTGACAGAAAACTTGGGAAAAGCATTTCATTCTTTAGAAACAAGAGACACAAAAAGTTGAAAAAAATAAGAGAAAATTGAGTTAAAGTTCAGTTTTATTCAAATTTTATATAAATTTGCGGCTCAATAAATATTATTACATAAAAATATGAGAAACAAAAAAATATTCATAATCTTGTTTACTATTTTAGCCGTTTCGTGTGCGCCTAAAATGCAAGTAACCAATGTATTAAATACTGAAAAAATAGATAAAAATTCTGTTTTGTATGTTCTACCCAAAACGGTAGTTGGTATAAAAGTAACCGTAAAGCGAAAAATTGAAATTCCAGGACCTTATGGACAATTTGCCGGAAAATTTTTAGGTACAAAAAATGTTATTTCAAAAAGAACAGAAAAATGGGAAATCTGTAATTTTGATTTAACCACCTACGAAACAGAGGATAAAACTCAATATTATGTATTTAAGGACGAAAAAAAAGGTACTTTTTCGTTTGAAAATTTAACGAATAAAGGATTAATTTTTCCGATAGAAGGAATTTCAAGTTTAAATAGCCATACTTTTTCGAATCCTAAAATTTATGAACCAGAAAATTTATTTCCCGATTTTTTGACCAAAGAAAATCTGGTGGAACGCGAAAAGACTGTATATGAGACTGTTCGCAACGATTCTGCTGCTTTTACGGTTCAAACCAAACAGAAACTTTTTACTTCAAAAACAGAAGAAGAAAAAGCACAGGAAGCCGCTGATTTGTTGACCCGTTTGCGCAAACGTAGGTTCAAATTGGTAGCTTCGATTGAAAAAAATAGCATTGGCGACGATGTGCGACAATTCGCCAAAGAATATCCCGATGGCAAAGCGTTAGAATTGATGCTCAAAGAATTAGAAGATTTAGAATCTGAAATTGAAGCTTCTTTCAAAGGAAAAACGGTGGTGCAAGAATATACTTACTATTACGAATATTCGCCATCAAAAACTTCCGGAAAATACATTTTGTTTAGCTTTTCGGAGAAAAAAGGTGTAGAAGCACCCGAAATTGTTTCTGATAAGCAATTTACAATTCGCTTCAATTTAGAATACAATACTGCTGAACTTGCAAAGCTTGTAAATAAAACAGACGAACTGGTTTTTAATTATCCGGTAATTCGAATTCCCGATTACGGAAATTTCATAATCGAAAGTAACAACGATTTTCAAATGAGTAAACGCTTGAAAATCTTCCAGTTTGGCAATTTAGTAAACGTGAATTTAATTCCTTAACAAAAATAAAAAAGTCATCTGATGAATATTCAACAACTAATTGAAAATTCATCAGATGACCAACTATTTCTTTTTTTCAAACTTTGCATTGAAACTAAATTTTTAAACCAAATATCAGAATATCATCTACTTGGTCTCTATTTCCTTTCCATTTTATATGTTCCGCTTCAAGTTCCGATTTTTGTTGGTGCATTGGCAAGTTCGAAATTTTAGTTAATAGCTCACGTAAATTTACCGACATAAATTTTCTTCTGGTTTCTTCTGAATCTTGGTCGGCATAACCATCTGAATACAAATAAATTACATCATCTTTCTGCAAATCAATAACATTGTTTGTAAATGACTCCTTTTCTTTATAAAAAATACCAATAGGCATTTTATCTGCCTTATATACAATTAGTTTGTCCTCTCGAATAATAACCAAAGGATTGTGCGCTCCTGCATATTCGAGTTCCATATTTTCTTTGTCGATGATTATAAAAGCAATATCCATTCCGTCGTTGGTATCGCTTTTTTGAGCTTCTTGTTGGAGCATAGTTTTTATGTATGTACGCAATTGATTGAGTACATAAGAGGCTGTAATATTCTCTAAATCAGGGTAACTATTCACAATCTCATTTAAAAAAGCAACACCTAACATGCTCATAAATGCGCCCGGCACTCCATGTCCGGTACAGTCGGCAACTGCTAAAAATAGCTTATTTTGCCTTTTATTTATCCAATAAAAATCACCGCTAACAATATCTTTGGGTTTGAAAAGAATAAAAAATTCGGAAAGGTATTTTTCCATTGTCTCTCTGGTAGGCAAAACAGCTCTTTGAATTCTACTTGCGTATTGAATGCTGTCGGTGATGTGTTTGTTTTTCTTTTGTAAAATACGTTCCGACTGAGCCAATTCGTTTTGTTTTTCTTCCAAATCTTGATTTATTTCGGCAATTACTTCATTGGTTATTTTCAATTCTTCCACATTATCCGCCAAAATAAGTGTTTTTTGCATTACTTCCTCGTGCACTTTTTTTATTTCTTGTTGTGCAAGTACAGCTTCAGTTATATTTCTAATAATCTCGATTGCTCCAACCAATTGGTCATCGGAATTAACTAAAGATGTAGCAGTTACCGAAAAATAAAAATCCTTTCCTCTAAAATTATCAATTTTAATTTCGGTACGCAAAACACCGGCTTGTTTGGTAATTTTCTCATTCTTAAGAATTTCTTCATCGGAATCAAAAACCCAATCAATCAACATTTTACGTCTTTCGCCATAAAACGGAATTGCATATTGGTAATTGCCCTTGCCAAGCATTTCATCGGAAGAAACTCCGGTAAGCAATTCAATGGCTTTGTTCCAATATAAAATTTCGCCCTTTTGATTTATGACCAAAATTGGATCTGGAATTAATTGCAAAATATCGTTCAATTTTCGTTCCTGTTCAAAAAGCATCTCCGATTGCGTCATCAATTCTTCACCTTGTTGACGCACTTCTTCAAGTGTTTCTTGCAAATCGTGCGTGCGTTGAATCACTTTTTCTTCCAACTCGTCGTTGGCTTTTTTTAGTTCTTCTTCAGCCATTTTAAGTTTTGAAATGTCGGTAATGAGTGCAAAAGAGCCAATATTTTTGCCTTCTTCAATTAAAGGAGCTCCGCTAACCAGACAGCAAAGGCTTTGTCCATCGGATTGAGTAAAATTCAATTCGTAAGTTCCTTTAATATTTTGCTCTCTAAGTTTGTTTTGTTTTTCCAAAACTCGTTGGTTCATGTCATCAAGAAATTCAGCTAAATTTCGCCCAATTAAATCGCTCTTTTTAAGTATTTTGCGCATGGCAGAATTTGCGTTCACAATATATCCGTTAATATCAACTTGCACAAAACCTTCTACTGAAGTTTCTAAAATTCGCTGAAAATTATTTTTACTTTTCACTTCCTCCAAACGTGAAATTTCAGCCGATTTTTGCAAATACAAATGGCAATTTTCCACTTTATTGAGTTTGTTAAAAATAGCAATTGCCATCTTTTCGCACGAAGCGTACCCACACGAGCTACAATTTAAAATATCTTTTTCATTTGTTTTAAGCAAAAGCTCGTAAATTTTCTTTTTTTCAGCTTCGTTAGGATAATTAATTACCACATTTTCCCATCTATTGGTGTATTCGCGTGTGTACAACTCATGTTTCCAAAATTTTTCAACTATTTCATTAATGCTTTCATGTGTACCTTCAACAGATTTATAATATTCTTTTAATTCATCAGTTCGTTTTTTTACCCAAAATTCAATTTCGTCTGGCGATTTTTTTCTATTAAGAGTAAAAGGTCCTGCATTACAACCCATTTCGCAACTTAAACAGTCAATTAACAGAGGCGCAGCGCCTTGCTTTATCATTTGTGGGAGCGAATCGAGATAATTATAAATTGTATGTACGCCTTCAATTTTACGCGAATTTTTATAAATATCAGGAACATAGCGTGCTACGGTTTCTAATAAACCTCCGGGCGATGAAAACAAAACGGCACGTTCTGCTTTTGGATTGTCGTAATCGGTTTTTGCAAAAAAACTTAAATTGATGTTATTGTTTTCTAAATATCGTGCAATTGACTGATATGCAACATTATAATTTCCTAATTTAGTGGCTTCAAATTCGCGTTTTTTAGCCCCACAAGGCGAAATTACGGCTATTTCATGTTTTCTAAATTGCGGATAATATTCCAAAATCATTTTCATTGCATGAAGCATTGGACTATCTACCGGAGCTAAGTATTTGATTAATTCAGGTTTATACAATTCAATAAAAGTAACAATTGCTGCACACGGCTGAGCAATAACGGTTTGCGGTTTTTTTGTTTCGATATAATCTAAATAAGATTTAACCGTAAGCTCGGCTCCAAAACTCACATCAAAAATAGCTTCTACCTGAATATTTTTAAGCCAAGTATTGAGCTGCAAATAGGTATCATGAAAATTGGCAGCAACTGAAGGCGCTACAATAGCTATAATTTTTTTTCCATTTTTCAAACCTGACATAAAATGGTCAAAATCATCAATATAATATCGAGCGTTATGAGTGCAAGCATCAATGCAAGTGCCGCAGGCAATGCACATTTCGCTGTTTACGGTTACATAAGAACCTTGGGCATTGTTGCAATATTTTACCGGACACACTGAAATACAAGCATGACAATTGACACATTTAAACTCATCTACCTCAAGCACTTTGGCAAGTTTTTGCTTAACTAACATAGTTAGAATTTTATTTTTATTTCCGAAATTTCGAAAGTAAGTTGTTTAAATTTTGAAAAATAAAATTGTTTTCTATTTATAAATGATAAAAAACAATAGATGTTTACTTTTAAAAAAAATATAAAAAAGATACCGAGTATTCAAAAATACAAAATACATAGTTTTGCATAGTTAATAACTTATTATCCAAACCTATACAAACTATTTAAGTATGAAGAGTAAAAATAGTTTTAAAAAAAATAATAAAGGTAAAAACAGATAATTTAATTTTTATGTTCTTTATTTTTTCCAAATATATTAAATTTTGTACAAATTTCAAATTTTAAATTAAATTACTTAAAATATTTTGGTATAAACGAAACCAAAATAAGTCTCAATGAAAATGAAGAATCAAATCAGAACTTATGAAATAAATATTGATGCAATACAAAATATAGGAGTTTTAAAACGAAATTATTATTTTATTCTAAATTCGATGCAAAATTATATTCTAAAAAATAAATGCAAAAACATAAAATAAACTAACCTTATTTTGTGTTTTTGCATATATTTCTTTCAAAAAAAAATCAAATTTACGATTTTTTTAAATACAAATAGTCCAAATAATACAAAATTTTGAATGAAAGACTGTTGTTATTTGGCGAGCTTATAAACAAATTGTTCGTATTTTCAAAATAGTTGTCAATAATTACTTCACTCGAATTATAAACGGCATTTTTCCAAACAATACTCATTTCGCTTCCGGGAGCAAAATTCCATTTATACACAAAATCGATGGTAAAAGCATTAAAGCTAATATCATGATTTTCTTGATATTGCTCAAATAAATTTAAATATCCTTCGTCGTTTAAAATAGAATAAGAATTGTATTTTACGGTACTCCAATAATGCCTGAGTCTAAAGTTAAAACCCATTTTATTGTTAGGCGTATAAGAAAATTCTAACGTATTTGAAAGCGTTTTGAGATTACGTGAACCAAAAAATACGGTATCTTCGTTTTGGGTTATATCTACAAAACCTAAATTATTTTCGGTTTTATTCAAATTAACATTTAAAAGAGTAAACCACTTATCGTTAATACGTAAACGAGGTGCTACGAAAGCACCATACGCAAGTTCTCCTAATTTGTTTTTTTGATAATTTGCACCAAAATCATAAGCAAATTTATTTACATAATTTGTTGATAGCCAAAAACTTAATTGAATATTTTCAGATTCCTTAAAAACCTTACCATCTACACGCGACTCAAAATAATTGTGCGATTCTTTGGGACTAAGCGATGCAAAAAGTCCAAGAAACACATAATTTTTGAACATAATTTTGTGTCTGTATTCAAAGTCGAAATTAGTATAAACTCTTGGATAAAAGAGAGTTGAATAACCAATTTCAAAAGAATTATTCCAAAACAAATAATAATTTTTCGGTTTCGTTTGATTATATGACAACTCGGCAAAGTAATTCACTTCGTTTGAATTTTGCAAATACCCCAAATCATTTGGATTGTATTTGTGGTTTTCAACTCTGTGCATCAGTTCAAAACGATATTTTCCGGTTATTTTTTCATATTCCAATTCGTAGTAATATCCAAGTTCTGGCTCGCTTTTTTGTACTTTGATGTTGCTCAAAGCACCTTGCGTTGTGAGTGCGTAATTTTGTTTTTTGTCTTTAAATTGAGCTTCAAATCCGCTCACATTTGCCGAATAATCATCATCAAAACGCATCAAATTGGTATTTACAAAACTTATGTACGAATTATTTTCGAGAGCTTTGTTCAAAGCTAGCACATTGTAATTTGTAAATGGTTGCACACTCACTTTTCGTTGGCTAAGCGTGATTGTATCTTCAATTAGAGCTAAAGTATTCAAAGTCATAGCGTTCAAAAATCCAACACTGAGTCCAGAAGCACTTGTTCCAGTAATTTTTGTGGCATTGAGCATTTGTGTGTTTTCAGGATTTTGAATTGCAATCTCATGCTCTAACAAATTGTCAGAAAGTTCATTATTCGATTTTGGCCTCCCTCCGATTCTTCGAGAATGAAAAATTCCAGCTTTACTAAAAAGTTCCATTCCTTCGGTAAAAAAGCTTCTTTTTTCGGAATAAAAAGTTTCAAAAGGCGTGAGATTCAATATTTTATCGTCAGATTGAACTTGCCCAAAATCGGGAATTAACATCATATCGAGCGTATAGCTTTCATTTATTCCGTATTTCAAATCCATTCCACCTTTAAACGAATAAGCCACTCCTTTTGTATCGGAATTTGTATTTACGTAACTAGAAAAATACGGCATAAAAGCCAGACGCAAAGGAGGTTGTATATTTTTAAGTCCAATTAGTTCACCCGATTGGCTCATCCAATCGTCTTTATTAATATCTACAAAATTCCAATTACTTTCTTCGCGTATGCGTTTTTGTTCGCGGTAAAAATTAATTGCCCAAGGTTTTTGTTCGTCCAATTTAGGGAAACGAATAGCCGAAAAAGGAATTTTGAGTTCAGCTACCCAACCAAATTCGGTTAATTTTACATCACTTTCCCAAACAGCGTCCCATGAATCGTCCTCGCCATTGGTCGAAAACTTAATGTCTAATTGCACTCCGGCAGCCGTAATAAAAAAACCAAACATAGACAGCGAATTGTTGTAAGGATCTACAACAAAAGCAACAAAATCTGCTTGCCCAGTGTCGTCGCGCTGAGTCAATTGAGTAGCAATACTATCGGGCGCAGTGTCATACAATTTTATAGCCAAATACAAAGCCGTATTGTCGTACAAAATGCAAACAGAAGTCTGATTTTCGGCAAGTCGGTCATTGTAAGGTTTTAGTTGTATAAAATTAGAACTCCATTGAGCATTTTGCCAAGCAGAATCAGCTAATTCGCCATCTATTTTGGGCGGATTTTGAGTAAAAAAAGCTGTTAATTGCTTTTTTTGCTTTAATTCATCGAGTGTTTGTGCAAACACAAAAGAATTATATGCAACAAGAAAAGTTGCTACGAAAACTATAAGTCTCAACATTTATTAGATTGAATATCAAATTATAAAAGAAGTAATACTGGTGTAATAGGAATTATTTTGGTAAAAAAATTGGCTAAAAAACGGTTTTAATTTTTATATTCTTTCACTTCCTTAGAAACTCCCATTTCAAAAAGTTCTTCGTATTCTAATTTACCTTCTTCTGTCCAATATCTAAACCAACCATCTTTTTTTCCACTTTTGTATGACTCTATGAATGAAACTTTACCATTTTCCCACCATTCAGTTTCTATTCCATGCTTTACATTATCAACAAAGGTTTTTTCAGAGGCTTTTACTTTGTTTTCAAACCAAGTAGAAAAAATGCCTTCTTTTTTGTCATTCTTCATGTATCCTTCACGCTCAGGGTTTCCATTTGAAAAGTAATTTACAAACTTACCGTGCATTTTGCCATCTTGATAGCTGGTTTCGTTTTTTAAATTCCCGTTTTCATACCATTCTTTGTAATCACCATCAATAAATCCGTTTGTAACATTAAACTTTGCTTTGAGTTTAGTACCGGTATAATAATCAACAACAACACCAGTAAAAGGAGTAGAACTTCCAGATTTATAATACTTTCCGTCTTTTTTTTCAACATCAGAGAGTTTTGTTTGAGAAAAAACCGAAGCCGAAAGACTCACTAGTACTATTAAAACGAGAAAATTATATAGATTTTTCATTGATTTTTTTCAAAATTTAGTAATTCACCTTAAAATTATTTCCTTATACGCACGAATAAATTATTTGTTTCTTAATTTTTAAAAAAGTATGGCAAATTTATAAAGATTCTTTCAAATAAAAAAAGATTTGATTAAAAAAAAAAATTATAAGTAAATGTAATAAATAAAAAAAATAGATACACTCACAAACTTAATAACGAACTTTTCTAAAAAAAAGTATTTTCACAAAAAAAGACTAAAAACAAATGAATAGTTTTTGTGCAAAAATAAAAATTAAACAGAAATAATCCTAAGTTTTCAATTTTTTTTTGATTAAAAATAAAATTCAAAAACCGTTCCTTTTTTTTAAAATAAACATTAATTTTGCGCCAAATTTAAGAAAATTAATTTTTAAAAAAATTCAAAACACTTCAATGAAAAAGAATTCTCTGCTTAAAAATTTTTTAATCTGGCGAATAAAAAACATATCTACTTATCAATTTATTCTCATTTTGAGCATTTTTACTGGAATAACGACTGGCATAAGTGCTATTTTAATAAACTACACAGTTGTTTTTATCAAAAAAATTGTACACTGGGGCATTTCTAATACTTATCACAATTTGCTCTACTTTGCGCTGCCCAGCGTAGGAATTTTACTTTCCGTTTTATTTGTTAAATATGTAATAAATCAACAGGTTAGACACGGAATACCCAACGTTTTGCACAGCATTTCCAAAAAAAATGCAATTTTGAACAGACACAACATGTTTTCCTCTGTCATAACCAGTGCATTAACTATTGGATTTGGCGGTTCGGTAGGTCTTGAAGGACCAACTGTTGCTACTGGCGCTGCTCAAGGCGCAAACATTGGGCGATTATTTCATTTAGATTACAAACAGCGTGTTTTGCTGATTGGTTGCGCTTCGGCTGCGGCTTTGGGTGGTATTTTTAAAGCACCTATTGCAGGTGTCGTCTTCGCATTGGAAGTAATGATGCTCGATTTAACTGTTACGACCATCGTTCCTTTGCTTTTGGCGGCGCTATCTGCTGCCATTATTTCAAGCTTATTTTTAGGGCAAGAAGTGGTGTATCATTTTACATTAAAAACCGATTTTAAGCTCGAAGTAATTCCTTATTATATAGTACTGGGTATTATTGCCGGATTTGTTTCAGTCTATTTTAGCAGAATTTATCTCAGATTAGCTGAATTTTTTGATAAATTTGATAAATGGTATGTGAAATTACTAATCGGAGGTGGCATTTTAGGGCTACTTATTTTTATTTTTCCTGCACTTTATGGAGATGGTTACGAAGTGATAAATACTACATTAGCAGGAAAATACGATTATTTGTTCGAGAAAAGTCTGTTTTACGAGTATCAGTATTCAATTTGGTTAATTATTTCTTTGTTGATACTAGTCATGCTTTTTAAAATAATTGCTGCTTCAGCTACTTTTGGAGCTGGTGGTGTAGGTGGTATTTTTGCACCTTCACTTTTTATGGGTTCCACTTTAGGTTTGGCGTTTTCAATGATTGTCAATGAATTGAAAATAAAATCATTATCCACAAGTAATTTTGCTTTGGTAGGCATGAGTGGGCTTATTGCAGGTGTTTTGCACGCTCCTTTGACTGCTATATTTCTAATTGCCGATATTACAAGTGGTTACGCTCTCATCATGCCACTTATGATTGTTTCCACTATTGCCTATACTATTTCACGCTATTTTGCACCCAACTCAGTATATACCATCGAATTAGCTCGGCGAAAAGAACTCATCACGCATCACAAAGACAAAGCAATTCTTTCACTTATGAAAGTGGATAAAATGCTCGAAACTAATTTTGCCAAAGTGCAACCCTATTATACACTCAGGCATCTAGTTGATATTGTGGCTATTTCGGAGCGAAACGTGTTTCCGGTAACTGACTCTGAAAATAATTTTCTGGGAATTGTAACACTCAACGACATAAGAGAAATTATGTTTAAACCAGAAATGTACGACAATACTTTTGTGAGAGACCTCATGTTTATGCCAGTAGAATATGTAAGCCTACAAGATTCGATGGAAGATGTAGCAAGTAAAATTCAAAGTTCGGGACTTTTCAATATTGTAGTGCTAGATTATGGAAAATACGTAGGTTTTGTATCAAGAGCAAATGTTTTTTCAACCTATCGCAGGTTTCTAAAATATTTTTCGGAAGATTAATTTAAACCATTTTCTGAAAAAACAAAGCATATAACAAAATATAATTTTTCGATTAAATATAAAAATAAATTGCATAAAAAAGATAACTAAATACAATCGACTAACGACTAATAACAAAAAAATGAAAGCATTATTGAGTGTATTCGACAAAACAGGCATTGTAGAATTTGCCGAAGAATTGCAAAAAATGGGCTGGGAAATAATTTCCACAGGAGGAACTTTCAAAGCTCTTTCCGAAAAAAACATCAAAGTAATTGATATTAGCCAAATTACAAACTTTCCGGAATGTTTCGACGGCAGAGTAAAAACATTGCACCCAAAAATACATGGTGGTTTGCTTGCTTTGCGTGATAACGACGAACACATTAAAACCATGCAACAGCTTGACATTGAGCCAATTGATATAGTAGTTTGTAACCTATATCCATTTAAGCAAACCATTATGAAACAAGGAGTTAGCCACGAAGAAATTATCGAAAACATCGACATAGGAGGTCCAACCATGTTGCGTGCAGCTGCCAAAAATTACCATTTTGTTAATGTTATAACAGACCCAGAAGATTATAAATTGGTTATTAATCAATTAAAAGAAACCGGCAAAACTACCGCCGAAACGAAAGAATACTTAGCATCAAAAGTATTCACACACACAGCTGCTTACGATGCTTTAATTGCAAATTACTTTAATAAAAGACAAGAAAACATTTTCCCAGATAAATTAACCCTCACTTTTGAGAAAAAACAATCGCTCAGATACGGTGAAAATCCGCATCAAAACGCAGCTTATTATTCTGAAATTTTAGAAACTCAAGGAAGTTTGTCGGAAGCAAAACAACTGCACGGTAAAGAACTATCATTCAACAATATAAACGATGCTAACGGCGCATTGGAAACGCTCAAAGAATTTTCAGAACCAACCATAGTTGCCGTAAAACACGCCAATCCGTGTGGAATAGCCAGCGGAAAAACCATTTTGGAAGCCTACAAAAAAGCTTACGAAGCTGACCCAGTTTCTATTTTTGGCGGAATAATTGCATCGAATACAGAAATAGACGAACTTACTGCTAATGAGATAAATAATATATTTTTAGAAGTAGTAATTGCACCTTCTTATTCAGAAAAAGCGTTAGAAATTTTGACAAAGAAAAAAAATATTCGTATCTTAGAGCTTTCAAATAGTGCAAAAAATGATTACCTTTCGCTCAATGTAAAATCAGTGCTAGGAGGAATCTTAGTACAAGAGCGAGATAACAAATTGCTTGAAAATGAATATCATTGTGTAACAAATCGCGAACCTTCGCAAGAAGAGTTAAATGATTTGATGTTTGCTTGGAAAGCCGTAAAACATACAAAATCGAACGGAATTGCAATAGCTAAAAACCAGCAAACCATTGGAATAGGTCCGGGACAAGTTAGCCGAATTTGGGCATTGGAAAATGCAATACGCCAAGGCGGCGAAAAAGTAAAAGGAGCTTCTCTCGCTTCCGATGCTTTTTTTCCATTCAGCGATTCGTTGGAAGCCGCAGCAATTGCTGGCATCACAGCCATTATTCAGCCCGGCGGTTCTATAAAAGATGCTGACTCTATTGAAGCTGCAAATAAATACGGTATTGCAATGATTTTCACTGGAATACGTCATTTTAAGCATTAATTTTTATATTTAAAACAACACAAAATAATATGCTAGCAATCAGAGGAATATATGATAATGGAGTTTTTCAATTATCGAAACATATAAAAACAAATAAACCAGCTAATGTTATTATTACATTTATAGATGACGATTTTTTTAATAATGAACTAATTGATAATCAAAATAATAAAATTAATTTGACCGAATATTCATTTTTTAAATCAATCGAAGCAACAAGCGATTTTTCTGGTTCTTTTTGCGATGCATTAATCGACGAAAGGAGAAATGATTAATGAATCTCTTTTTAGATACATCATCTTTGCTAAAACTCTATCATAAAGAATCTGAAACGTTAGAATTAATTAATTTTATCGAAAAAAATATTAAAGTAATCTATTTATCTGAATTGGCAAAAATTGAATTCAACTCGGCTGTTTATAAAAAAGTAAGAACAAAGGAAATTTCAATTGCACAAGCAGAACTGGTCGTTTCATTTTTTCAAAACGACTACACTAAATTTAAATGGATTAAATTTGATTCTGGTATTGTAGATTTAGCTAAAAAACTTGTCATTCAATATGGTAAAGATGGTTTAAGAACTTTAGACTCATTACAATTAGCTTCAGCTATTTCGGGAAAAACAATAATAAACTATTATAAAACTTCTGATAAATTGTTATTTTCTATATTTGAAAAAGAAGGCTTAAATGTATTTTAACAACACAAAATCTTTTTTTTGATTTTTAGTAGAATCCTAGTGAAAATAACGAAAAATTTAGCGTTTATAAAAACAAAAAAATGAAAATATTAGTGGTAGGCAATGGCGCACGTGAGCATGCAATTATTTGGAAATTAGCACAAAGCCCAAAAGCCCAAAAAATATATTGTGCTCCGGGCAATGCCGGAACTGCCCTTTTGGCAGAAAACGTAAACATAGGTGTTGAAGAGGTAGAATCTCTGTTCACTTTTGCTCAAAAAAATGATATTGAGCTGACAATAGTAGGTCCAGAAGCTTCATTAGTAGCCGGAATAAGCGACAAATTTAGAGCTGGTGGCAAAAAAATTTTTGGTCCGAGCAAATCAGGAGCCATTTTGGAAGGAAGTAAAATCTATTCAAAAGATTTTATGCAAAAATATAAAATTCCAACGGCAGCTTACAAAAGCTATACGAATTTAGAACAGGCTAAAGAAGGAATAAATCTTTTTTCTTTTCCAGTTGTGATAAAAGCTGATGGTTTAGCTGCCGGAAAAGGCGTTTTGATTTGCCAAAATAAACAAGAAGCAGAAACTGCTCTTGATGATTTAATGCTCGATAAAAAGTTTGGAAATGCTGGTAACCAAATAGTTATAGAAGAATTTCTGGAAGGAACCGAAGCTTCACTACTTTGCTTTGTAGCTGGAAATAAAATAATACCTATGGAAAGTGCCCGAGATTACAAACGAGCTTTCGATAACGACGAAGGTTTGAATACTGGCGGAATGGGCTGTTTTTCACCAAATTATGTTTTCACCAAAGATACAGAACAGGAAATACAAACTGAAATTCTCGACAAAAGTTTGCATGGACTTTTGTCCGAAAACATCGATTTTCGAGGTATTTTGTTCATTGGCTTAATGTTTACCAAAAAAGGAGTAAAAGTTTTGGAATACAATGTGCGATTTGGCGACCCAGAAACGGAAGTAGTAATTCCTCGCTTAACCTCTGATTTAGTAGATGTTATTGAAAAAACAATTGATGGAACTTTAGAAACGACTGATTTGCAATGGACTGACAAAAAGGCAGTTACCGTAATTGCAGCTTCGGGCGGTTATCCTGAAAATTATAAAAAAGGAATTGAGATTTCGGGATTGGAAAATGTAAGTAATCAAGTAATAGTATTTCACGCAGGAACAGAAAATAAAAACGGTAAAATATTAACTAACGGCGGACGAGTTTTAGCCATAACTGCCTTGGCAGAAACTACTAAAAAAGCACGACAGTTGGTGTATGAAAACATAAAACAAATTCATTTCGACGGCATGTTTTACAGAAGCGACATTGCAAAAGAAAGCAAGGAGTAACAAATTTGTTAATGACATATTTAAATAAAAAACCTTGTAATTTCAGTTTTTAGAAATACAAGGTTTTTTTTAGTTCAAATTTAAAAACAATAGTCAATTTTTTTTGGTATAAAATATGAGAGTAAAATAAAAAAGAATCTATTTTTTCATATTAATATAAAACATCACATTAAAAATAATAATTTCAATCAATATTTTGGAAGTAATTAAACAAAATTGTGCAATTTAACAGAAAGACAGTATAATGAATATTTCAAACTTCACAGAAAACGTAAATAATTTAATATCAACAACTTTTACGCAAAAGGAAAAAGATTTGGTTACAAAAACATTGGATTTATTGAGTGCAGTTTATTTCAAAGTATCAGCACCCAATAAAGATGAGTATTTGTCTCAACTCTTTGATTTAGTTAAAATTGTATTAAAAGAATTGCACTTAAATGTAGAGTCTCTTACCGCTTTGATACTTTTTAATATCAAAAAATTTGAAGATTTTGATATTGAATTTATTGAAAATCAATACAATAAAAGGATTGCTACGATTATTGAAGGTATTTCAAAAATAAATGAAATTCAGGTTCAACGCATAACTGAAGAAACCATTAGCCGCGAAATGGCTGATGGTAACGTATCGCATAAAAAGTTGAAAGAGCGTGAAAAAGAGCGTGTTGCAGTACAAACCGAAAACTACATCACCTTGATGCTAACGCTTGCCGATGATGTTTGGTCTATTTTGGTAAAACTCGCTATGGTGCTGTTTGATATGCGAAATATTGAAAACTACAAAGAAGAAACTCAACACAAAATAGCAACAGAAACAAAAGTTATCTACGCGCCAATTGCTCATAGATTAGGACTTTATGCAATAAAAACTGAATTGGAAGACCTTTCGATGAAAAAATTGCATACCGAAATGTATGATTTCATTCAAAACAAATTAAACGAAGATAAAGACAGCCGTGAGCAATTTATTAAAGATTTCATAAGCCCAATTCAACAGTTTTTTGACAAAAATGGCTACAAAGTGTCTATAAAAGGTCGCCCAAAATCGACTTATTCGATTTGGAATAAAATGTTGAAACAAAAAACAACTTTTGAAAAAATTTACGACCTTTTTGCCATTCGTATCATTTTAAAAGCAGATTATTTTTCGAAAGCAAATGGAATAAGAAATAACATAACAGCCAAATATAAAGCTATTTACAAAATTAAAGAAAGTGAAATAGGTTTGCGTTCAAAAACACAAGAAGAAATAAATGTGCTTGAAAAAGAACTCGATGCCGAAATAAAAAATGCAAAACTGGTAGAAAAAAGAGATTGCTGGGACGTGTATTCAAACATAAGCAACTGGTACGAAACAAACCCAAATAGATTGCGCGATTGGATTTCAAATCCCAAAGAATCAAGTGGTTATGAATCATTGCATACAACAGTAGCAGTTCCAAATTTTGACAAAAAATGGGTTGAAATTCAAATACGTACTCAACGCATGGACGAAGTAGCCGAAAAAGGACAAGCTGCGCACTGGAAATACAAAAGTGCCAATGCAAAGTCAAATACAGATGCTTGGTTGGAAAAAATTCGTACTATTTTGGAAAATACAGACGACAATTTGGCAGAAAAAATTTCTTCGTCAAAAGCAGAATTGTATTCAGATACTATTTTTGTTTTCACTCCAAAAGGTGATTTGAAAAAATTAGCCAACGGCTCGACTTTACTGGACTTTGCGTATGCCATTCATACCAAAGTGGGTGATACTTGCACAGGAGGAATTGTAAACGACAAGCACCACAAATCGCTTAAATATTTGGTTCAAAATGGAGATAAAATAGAAATAAAAACGTCACCAAATCAAAAGCCAAGCGTTGGTTGGCTCGAAATTGCAGTTTCGTCACGTGCCTTGAAAAAAATTCAGCTAACTCTCAAAGAATCAGAATATAAAGATGCCGCTGCCGGAAAAGATATGCTCATGTATAAATTCAAACAATTGAAAGTAGAATTTATAGATGAAACGTTGATGAAAATATGCAACGAGCTGGATTTAAAGAAAATAATTGACCTTTATCAGGCATTGGGAGAAGGAAAAGTAGAAATTACAAGCATAAAAGAAATACTGGATAAATTAAAACTCGACGAAAAAAATATTACACAAAGGCAGCACCGCAAAATTGAAGACGATAAGTTTGAAAAACGTGGAGGTTCACCAGAAGAAGAAACGTCAAACGAATATTTATTGATTGGCGACAATGTAAAAGGGCTCGAATTTGAATTCGCTAGGTGTTGTACGCCTGTTTTTGGCGATAATATTTTCGGTTTTATTACAATAGGCAAAGGCACTAAAATTCATAAAGTTAGCTGCCCAAATGCCGCCGAAATGATGTCGAGGTATCCATATAGAGTAGTAAAAGCACAATGGAACACAAAAAAAACCGTTTATGAATACATGAGCGACCTGATTATTACAGGAATAAACTCAGTGGGCATAGTTTCAAACATAACGAGCCTAATAAAAAAAGAAAACGGAATTGATTTGCATTCCATCAATGTAGATGCAAAAGATGGAATGTTTAAAGGAAAATTGACTTTATTTGCTAAAAGTAAAAAAGAATTTGATAGATTTGCAAAAACAATAAAGTCGATAAAAGGCATTTTAAACGTTCAATAATTTTATAAACAAATATAATTTTATTCACTAAATACAATGAAAGAACATCAACTAATAACAACCAAAGATGGCTCTCATACTATCTATGTTCCAGAACTTAATGAGCATTATCATTCGAGTTTTGGTGCAATTCAAGAAGCGCAACACATATTTATCGAAAACGGATTAAAAAAAATAAAAAAACCGGTAGTTACAATCTTAGAAGTTGGATTTGGAACAGGATTAAATTGTCTCCTTTCGTTTTTAGAAGCTGAAAATACTAGACAACGAATTATTTACCATGCCATAGAAAAATATCCGTTAGAAGAAGAAGAAACAGACAAAATAAATTACGGAAGTATTTTAAAAGCAACTCGTATGTACAAGAGAATTCATTCAGTAGATTGGCTGAACGAGGTTACCGTAAATGGAAATACTTTATTTAAAATACCTTACGATATTTTGAAAACGTCTTTGCCTGGAAATTACGACATCATTTATTTTGATGCTTTCTCGCCAAATGTTCAACCTGAATTGTGGACAGAAAAATTGTTTTTAAAACTTTTTCAACATTTAAGAAAAGAAGGTTTTTTGGTAACATATTCGTCTAAAGGAATTGTGAAAGAAGCACTTAGAGCAGCAGGTTTTTTTGTAGAACGCCTAGAAGGACCTGAGGGCAAACGTCATATTTTGAGCGCAGGAAAAATTTTTAAAGGCAATCCGCCCAAACACATTGGCGATGAAAAACCAAAACAAGCTCCAAAACAAGCTCCAAATGTCTGAAAATAAGCACTTAGTAAAACGAACTATACAATCTAATTTGGTTCACTACTTAAATATATTTTGAACAAATAAAATGAAAATTATTTTCAGAAAAGGCATAGGCGAAATAGTTCTAAAAAAAAGTGCGCGCTCCAAACGGTTTTCGATTTCTGTAAAACCGTTTGAGGGCGTAATAGTTACAGTTCCTGAAAGAGCAAGTTTTGACGATGCCGAGCAAATAGTGGATTCTAGACTCGATTGGATAGAAAAAAGTTTAGAAAAAATTGAAAAAGTTGAAGAAAAAAGAACCGTTTTTGACGAAAATACGATTTTTTCAACAAAAAATCATGCTCTCAAAATCTATTCGACCCAACGAAATGACGTAAAAATTTACATTAAAAATGGAATTATTCTAATAGAACGACCCGAAAATAGAAATATTAGAGAAGAATACATACAAGTAGCTATACGAAAAGGAATTACAGCTGCCTATCGTATTGAAGCCAAACAATATATTCCAAAAAGGTTAGCGCATTGGGCAGCACATTTCAATCTGAAATACAATAAATTAACGATTAAAGACATAACAAGCCGTTGGGGAAGTTGCTCACATACCAACAACATCAATATTTCGCTTTATGTTATGCAATTGCCTGATAATCTGATTGATTACATCTTACTTCACGAATTAGCACACACAATAGTCAAAAATCATGGCGATAATTTTTGGAAGCTCTTAAATCAATTTACAAATGGAAATGCTTATAAGCTTGACAAAGAGATAAATAAATATAGTACAAAAAATTTCTAATAGACAGCAATTCCCTAAAAAATCATAAATTGAACAAAAAATTTAGGTTTTACTGCAAAAATCATTTGCATTTATAAAAATAAAGTTTATGTTTGCATCGAAATTGGTTTTGTTCTTTTTAATCAAAAAGCACAAATGAAAAGGGAATATTGTGAAAATCAATAACAGTACCCGCTGCTGTAATCTTTTTTTTCAGTACGTTTAGTAGCTGAATTACAACTCATTAAGTTGGTTCTATTTTACTCTGCCACTATCTAACTATCAAAGATGGGAAGGCTAATAGAAAAAAGGAAGTCAGAAGACCTGCCAAGTATCAGACAATCATTGTTTTCGGGGAAAAAAACAAGAATAATATTCTACATAAAAAATATATTTCATAAAACAACGAACTTACAATTGGCATTTCTATAAATGCTCAATCTATTCTTGTTTATATATTTCACATCGATAAATCCACAAAATAATTATAAAAAAATGTATTATTTAACTAATAAAAAACAAAAATCAATGAAAAATTTAAAATTTATTTTGCTTGCATTATTTGTAAGCAGTATTCTTTTTCAATCGTGCGAAAAAGCAGAAAGTGATTTCAATTATTTAGAGAGTTTTAGCTTCAAAGACGTTAAAGTTCATGGAGTTATGGCAGGAAATTTAATCGAAATCTATGTTCCTTACGAAACAGATTACAAAAATTTAATTCCTTTGGGAGAAATTTCGGAAGGAGCAAACATTTCACCTGCATTTGGGCAAGCACTTGACTTTACCGAAGACGTAATTTTCACAGTTACTGCAGAAGATGGCACTGTTAATAAATACACAGTCAGAGTATTAGTAGAAACATATTGCGATTTTGAATCGTTTACTTTAGGCGAAACAGGATATTGGAACGGCTCAGACCTTTCTGGTGAATATGTAAGTGGCAATTTACGTTTTAAAAATAGCTACACCGACGAATTTGGCTTTCAATCGTGGTCAGGTTTTGCATACTCAAACCTTGTAAATACAAGCACTGCTGGGTTTGGGAATCAGTACAGCGTATATGCAGGAGCAGGAGCAGCAAGTTCAAAAAAATTCGGTTTAGCTTGCATCTTCGGAAAAGCAGAATTAATTATGGAAAAACCGACAACCATGCAATCAATTTATCTAACAAACTCAACATATTCAGCTCTTTCAATGAAATTAGGCGATACTTATGCTAAAAAATTTGGAGGTACTTCAGGAACTGATGCCGATTGGTTTATGTTGTCAATTGAAGGAATAGATAAAAATAATCAAGTAACCGATACTATCACCGTTTATTTAGCCGATTACCGTTCGAGCGATAGTTCAAAAGACTTTGTATTAAGTACTTGGGCAAAAACAGATTTAACAAAATTAGGTGAAGTACAAAAATTAAATTTTTGGCTAACTTCTTCAGATAATGGCAATTATGGAATGAACACTCCAGCCTATTTTTGCATAGATAATATTTTTGGTATTGTAACAAAATAAACTACTAAATAGAAAATTTCAAAAAAATGTATAAATTTTTAGCATTTGTTCTGTTATCATGCTTGCCCATTTTCTCTTTTGCACAGTTTGCTACAGTAGCAGGCACTTCAAACTCAACAGCAATACATGCAGATAGCTCAATTATAAAATCTTGGGCTACTGAGTGTTATGTTAATCGTTCGTGGGTAAATGTATCTGATACAGCTTTTGAGTATAACGGCTCAAACAAAGCAAGTTATGGAACAAACGAAAATGGAATAGGTAAAGCTGATAACCAAGTTGTTAGCCTTGGAGATGGAGGTTCAACAATTGTAACTTTTGCCGAACCAATAATAAATGGAAATGGCTACGATTTTGCAGTTTTTGAAAACTCATTCTCTGAAAATTTTCTCGAATTGGCTTTTGTAGAAGTTAGTTCAGATGGCAAAAGATTTGTACGTTTTCCGGCTATTTCGCTTACTCAAACGCAATTGCAAATTGGTGGTTTTGATAATGTTTTAGATGCATCAAAAATTAATAATTTAGCCGGAAAATATAAAGTTTTCTATGGAACTCCATTTGATTTAGAAGACTTAAAAGATAGCGCAACTATTGATTTAAGTCATATTACTCATGTCAAAATTATTGATGTAATAGGCTCATTAAATGATAATTATGCATCTTACGATTCCAGAGGCAATAAAATAAACGAGCCATTTCCTACTCCATTTCACACGTGCGGATTTGATTTAGATGCAGTTGCTATACTGAAACACATTAAGTTAGGTATAGAAAACACTGAAAGTTTCAAATTTAGTATTTTTCCTAATCCAACGGCAAACTTTCTGACTATAAATACTTTAGAGAATTTAGATTTTAATGTTTCTCTATACAATTTAGAAGGAAAAACTGTGCTTGAAAAAAGAAATTGCTATAATTCTGAAATACTTTCTTTAGAATTTTTGCATAAAGGGCTATATGTACTAAAAATAGAAAGTGAAGGAATAATTAACTATAACAAAATTATTAAAAACTAATTTTTTATAACTTACTAAAAACAAAAACCGACAAAACTTGTCGGTTTTTATTTTTGCCAAAATTTTAAAACTAAAAATTAAGCTTTGTAAAAAGGCATTTTTGCAATTTTTGCCTTCAAAGATTTATTTCTAATTTTAATAAAAATTTCAGTTCCTAATTTTGTAAATTCAGGCTTTACGTAAGCCATTCCAATTCCAATTTTGAGCATTGGCGACATAGTTCCAGAGGTAACTTCACCTATTGTATTTCCCTCAGCATCAACAACTTCATAACCATGACGAGGAATTCCTTTGTCAATCATTTCAAAACCACGCAAACTACGCTTTGTGCCTTCGTTTTTTTGTTTTTCGAGTAATTCTCTGTCTATAAAGTTGTTACCTTCTACAAATTTAGTAATCCAACCCAAACCCGCTTCAATAGGCGATTTTGAGTCGTCGATGTCGTTTCCGTACAAGCAAAAACCCATTTCTAAGCGCAAAGTATCGCGCGAAGCCAAACCAGCAGGTTTAATACCGAATTTTTTTCCCGCTTCAAAAACAGCTTTCCAGATTTTTTCGGCATCAGAATTATACATATACAATTCAAAACCTCCAGCACCGGTATATCCTGTAGCTGAGATAATTACATTGTCAACACCTGCAAATTTTCCGGTTACAAAAGTGTAATATTTAATATCCGCCAAATTTACATCAGTCAATGATTGCAAGGCTTCTACGGCTTTTGGTCCTTGAACGGCAAGCTGCGCAATGTGGTCAGAAGCATTTTCTAACTCCGCACCAACCGTTTTGTTTTGTTCTAGCAACCAATTCCAATCTTTTTCGATGTTTGAAGCATTAACAACAAGCATATATTTCTCATTTTCATAGTGATACACTAAAATATCATCTACAATTCCACCTTTTCCGTTTGGAAAGCAAGAATACTGAATTTTGCCAATTTGCAAAGCTGCTACATCGTTGGTTGTAACTTTTTGCACCAATTCAAAAGCTTTCGGACCTTTTACCCAAATCTCGCCCATGTGCGAAACGTCAAAAACACCTAATTTTGTGCGAACAGTTACGTGTTCATCGTTCACACCTGAATATTCAACCGGCATATTAAATCCGGTAAAAGGAACCATTCTGGCACCCAAATCAATATGAAATTGTGTAAATGGAGTTGTTTTCATTGTAAGAATTTATATTTTATTTAGTTTGTAAAAAATTAATATCCAATTATTTACTATATTTTTTCACAAACGATTGAAATTTCATTTTTTTTGCAAATTTAAAACTTTAATTTCTCAAATCGGCATAAAATTAAGTGTTATAAAATAGGTTTTCTCAATTTTCACGCTTTTTGCGAATATACACTTCTTTTTTTACTTTTGCCACAATATTTTTTTGCTCATCAGTAACAACTGTTTCAAAGAAGAAGTTCTTTTTTAATCCTTTATCTACTTCATTTTTAATAATATCAAGTTCAGCTTTCGGTATTTCAAAAATAGCTTGCACTTTCCCTTTTCCGGGTTTTACAAACTGAATACAAGCCGATTTGTCCCAAATTATATAGTCATTCTTCAAATGCGATGCAATAATAAACACGTAAAAAGGGTCGCACATTGCATATAGTGAGCCACCAAAATGAGTTCCGAACATGTTTCTGTTAAAAATGTTAAGTCTCATTCGTACAATCAATTGCGTAGCATTGTTGTTTATTTCTTTTAATCGGATTCCCGCAAAAAATAAAGGCGGATAAAAATTTATGAGCTTTAAAACTTTTCGTATTTCCATTTTCTTTAAACAATAAAACCTCCGCCAACCAAATCGTCATTTTCATAAAATACAGCTGATTGCCCAGTTGCAATAGCAAAAATATTTTCTTCCAGTTCAATTTGATAAAAAGAGTTCTGATTTATTAATTTCCCTTTAATTAGTGAGTTAGTATGTCTTATTTTAACTAATACATCAAGCTCAGTTTCAATTCGTTCATACTTTTGAAAATTACAATTTTCAAGGAATATTTTGCTCGAAAAAAGTAGTTCCTTTTTTCCGAGCACTATTTCATTGGTCTCTTTTTTAAATTCGATGACATAAAGAGGCTCATTATAAGCTATTTCCAAACCTTTACGTTGTCCAATAGTGTAATTTTGAAATCCCTTGTGTTTTCCCAAAATAGTTCCCTCTAATAAAATAAAATTACCTTCTTTAATTGATTCATTTTCAGTCAGAAAATCGCGATAATCAGTATTTGGCAAAAAGCAAAGATTATAACTTTCACGCTTAGCAGCTACACGCAATAAGCCCAAATCATTGGCTTTTTGGCGAATTTCTGCCTTAGAATATTCGTTTAAAGGAAATAAAATTTTAGAAAGACTTTCTTGCTGAATATTCCACATAAAATAAGTTTGATCTTTTCCAGAATCGGAACTTTTTTGCAAGAAAAAACGACCATTTTCATTTTTAATTTTGGCATAATGTCCGGTTGCAATTTTCTCACAACCAAGCTCTTGCATTATTTCAATCAGTTTTCCAAATTTAATTTGTCGGTTGCAAATTACACATGGATTGGGAGTGCGACCTAAAAAATATTCGTTTTTAAAATTTTCGACTACAATTTCATAAAAATCTTCTTGCACATCAACTACATAATGTGGAATATTCAATTTTTGGGCTACATTTCTAGCATCGTTTATTTCATCATCAAAACCAGAATAATTTGCTTTTTTTCCATGATGTTTCCATGCCCGCATAGTTATGCCAACAAGTTGATGTCCTTGTTGTTGCAACAATGCTGCTGCCATCGAACTATCCAAACCGCCACTCATGGCTACCATAATTTTCATGCAAAAAAATAGTTTAAAATTGTTTTTTCCAAAATGATAACCTCAATTTTTTCTTCACAAGAAAAATGTCAATAAGAAAACTATAACTAATTGAAAATGAATTTTGCCAAAGAAAAAACTTTGGCAAATTATTTTTTAGTGAAAAAGCTTAAAATTACAAAATTTGATTTTCTATCCAAACGCGAGCATTTACAAAAGCTTCGAGCCATGGGCTAACTTCATCGTTTCTATTTTCGGGGTAATTAGCCCATTGCCAAGGCATTATGGCGCGTTCCAAGTGTGGCATCATCGCCAAATGACGACCATCGGCAGAACAAATTGCAGCCGTGTTATAGTCCGAACCATTAGGATTTGCTGGATATTCAGCGTAACTATACTTCATCGCAATCTTATAATCCGACTCCTCGTAAGGCAATTGAAATTTGCCTTCTCCGTGTGCCACCCAAATACCTAATTTATTGTTTGACAAACTTTTAAGTATTATTGAATCGTTTTCCAACACATCAACAGTTAAAAAAGCCGATTCAAATTTATGTGACTCATTATGAAGCATTTTGGCTTTCTTTTCGTGCTGCGGTTGAATCAAATCGAGCTCCACCATCAATTGACACCCGTTGCAAACTCCTAAACTCAAAGTATCTTTGCGTGCATAAAAATTAGAAAGCGCAATTTTTGCCTTTTCATTGTACAAAAATGCGCCAGCCCAACCTTTTGCTGAACCCAAAACATCTGAATTTGAAAATCCACCAACAAAAACAATCATATTCACATCGCTTAGGTCTTCACGCCCCGAAATTAAATCGGTCATGTGCACATCTTTCACCGAAAAACCGGCTTTGTAAAGCGAAAAAGCCATTTCTCTATCACCATTTACGCCTTTTTCTCTAATTATTGCTGCCTTAGCTGTTCTTTTGGACGTTTCAGTCCAATATTTTGACATCTTGCCAGTAAAATCAGAATTGAATTTGTAATTCAAAACTTGTCGGTCAAAATTATCAAAACGTTTTTTGGCTAAAATTTCGCCCGATTGTTTTTTATCTAATAAATAAGAAGTTTTAAACCAAATTTTCCGTAAAGCATCAATATCTAAATTATAACTTTCTGAGTTTTTCTTTATTTCAAACTCTCTTTTGAAGTTTATATTGGCAATTTTATACGATGAAACTCCTTTTTTAGATAAAAATTCAATAATTTCCAATGAATTTTGAACCTGAACAAGTACAGAAGGCTTTTCTGAGAACAAAATTTCAACAATATTAGAATTGAATGCAGACAAATCGACTTTTAAGCCCGATTTAGTGTTGGCAAAATTCATTTCAAGCAAGCTTGTAATCATTCCACCCGCTGAAATATCGTGTCCGGCAAGAATTTTTCCATTTCCAATTAATTCTTGCAAGGCATTGAAACAAGTTGCAAAATAAGTTGCATTTTCTACATCAGGAGTTTTAGTTCCCAACAAATCAAGCGTTTGTGCAAAACTGCTTCCTCCCAATTCGAACGATTTGCTATTTGAAAAATCAATATAAAGGATTTCAGAATTTTCAATATTTTTAAGTACAGGTGTAACTGCTTTCTTCAAATCGGAAACTTCAGCAACAGCCGAAATAATAACCGTTCCGGGTGAAAAAACAACACCTTCTTTGTATTTTTGAGTCATCGAAAGCGAATCTTTTCCAGTAGGAACGCTAATTCCCAATGCAATTGAAAAATCGCTAATTGCTTGAACAGCATTGTATAAACGAGCATTTTCACCTTCATTTTTAGCAGGCCACATCCAATTTGCACTCAATGCTACACCACTCAAATTTCGAGTCAATGGTGCCCAAACAATATTTGTAAGAGCCTCAGCAATAGCAAGTTTTGA
>DZBP01000149.1 GCA_022729915.1 Draconibacterium orientale
TAATCAGAAATTTTTAAAAAAAGTGTCAATCACAAAATGAAAGATGCCAAAAATTCTTAAGTTTTTTAAAGAATTATTTATAGTCCCTTTTTTATACCCTTTGTTTACTAAGTACTTATGATAACTTTTAACAAAATTTTCATTAATTTCTGAAAAATCTACATTTTTCTTAAATGCTTGGAGTTTTACTAATTGAGATTTATATTGAGCTTTCCCTTTTTCAGATATTATTCGTAATGCAAATCGTTCGTTGATTTCAGCACTATAAAAATTGATAAAATTTTCACGTTTCCCCGGTGCTTTTAATTCTTCGTTAAGTTGCTGGAGTGTAATTCTACGCCTCATTAATCGGTATTCGGTAAGAATGGAATTTATTTGCGCTAGTTTATTTTCTATTAGCAAATTTAAGTCATTATGATCTTTGTTTTTTTTACTTACTCTTAGTTTTTTAGTGTCCCATTCTTGTAATAATATTTTCACTCCTGTTGCTATTTCTTTCTTCTCTCTATTTGATAATCTTATTATTATCCGTACAGGTATTTTATTATCTGTTTTTGATATGTATTTCGCTGAAAATTCGACATTTACACTTGCCATAACTTAATTCGACACTTTTTCGACACATGTAGTAGTGTTTTTTATTTTTCGACACAAATTAAAATAATGTATCTGTTTGATATTGTGTAAAATAAAAAATCCTGCTATTCAAAAATAGCAGGAATCGTGAACCCGAAGGGATTCGAACCCCTAACCTTCTGATCCGTAGTCAGATGCACTATCCAATTATGCTACGGGTCCTTATCTTCCAAAGCGGTGCAAAGGTAAACACTTTTTGCACACTGACAAATTTTTTTGCAAAAAAAATGCAATTTTTTTTTACTTCAAAAGACAAATTATTTATTTTGAGTAAGTTAAATATAAAAAAAAATTATTCAGTTACTTCACCTTTAATCCAAAGCACCTCTTTTGAATTTTTAGGGTCGTTGGTAATAACTGTAATAGTTTTTGTTTGTTTTCCAACCTTACCAACTGAGTTGAAAACAGCTTTTATCTTTCCGGTTTTGCCACTTTTAATTTCTTTTTCAGCCAAATTTATAGCAGTGCAGCCACAACTAGCATGTGTTTTGCGAATGGCAAGATCACTTTTTCCTTCGTTGGTAAATTCAAATTCAAATTCAACTTTTTCACCTTGTTTGATAGTTCCAAAATCAAATGTTTTTTCTTTGAAAGTTATTTTTGGAGCTTTGGCTAAATCTTTTTCACTCATTTTGCTAAAATCTTCAGTAATTGTAGCACTTACTGTAAAGGGCTTGTCAATGAGTTCACCATTAATTTTTATCATAAATCTGTCGAGTACATAATCCCAAGCGTTTCTTTTTCCGGCATTGTAGCTGATTCCCATTTTTGCTTTTCCTTTAGGCTCAATGGTTTGTGGCACTACCTGAATGCTAATGTGCGATGGCAAATCGGCGGATTCAATTTTTAGAGGAGCATCGGTTGGGTTGTAAAGGTCAATGTACTTCACTTTTGTTTCGTTGTTTTTAATTTCGCTAAAAGCAGCAAACTCAGCACTGCTTTTCATTTTTCCAAATGTGGCTGGGTAAGTACTTGTCAAATCTTCTTCGCCGTTTACAACTTCACCTTTTATTCGTAACACAATGGGTTGTAATTCAGCGTTGGTAGTAACCGAAATCGTTTTAGAAAATTCACCTGGACGGTTTTTTGGGTTGTAAGTAGCTGCTACATACCCTTTTTTTCCGGGATTAACAGGCGTTTTTGTCCATTCGGGAGTAGTGCAACCGCACGAAGCATTAACTTGTTGCACTATAACTGGCTCTGTACCAGTATTTGAAAACACAAATTTAATGGTTACTTCGCCATCTTCTTCGTAAATTTGTCCAAAATCGTGAGCTGTTTGTTCAAATGAAATATGGGGTCCTTTTTGTTGAGCTGAAATTTTTGCAGCTATAGCTAAAAGAACCAATAAAAATAATACAGTTTTTTTCATTTTTTTTGAGTTTTTTTGCATGACTTTTGTGTCATATTAATTATAAATACTGTGCATTTATTTTGTTAAAAAAAATTGTTTTCTGCAATTTTAAAAATAAAGCAAATGTATAATTTTTTAATAAAATTGTTTTACTAAAAATTAAAATTAACAATTGAACTATAATTTTTTTTGGTTAAGAGTAAAACGAAAATGTTTAAATAAAAGTACAAAATAATAAAAAGTTAAAATTTTAAATAAAATTAAGGTTTTTTTTCAAAACCTTTTTTGCTCAAATGCGTATAGAGAGTTGAATAGACTGAATTTTACAATATTTTGAATAAAAAAATAAAGCCATGAAATTAATTATAAACTTCTTGATTCTTTTTTTAATTACCAATATTGCTTTTGCACAAAGCAACATACCTTCTTTTGAGGTGTCAGAATTTCGGGTTGTCGAAAATTCTACTTTAGGAGGTAATTGTATTGATAATCAATTAGATACACCTATTGTAAAAAATGATTTGATTCATATTACTGAGTTGAGCGAAGGAGATTTTATTTTATTGGAAATTAATAAAAACGATAGGAAAAATTATTCGTTGGAATTGATTAATTCGCGTGGTGAGATAACAATTGCTATTTCTAATTTTGATGCTTCGTCGGTTAAAATAATTAGGAATAATTTGGAAAAAGGCGAATATACAGTACATTTGACCGATAGCAATTCCAATAAAACAGATGTTGGTGTAGTTTCTTTTTAAATTTGAAGTCTTTTTGTGTTTTTTTTATTTTTGCATAGTGTTTTTTTTCAACAAAGCTCACTTTTCATGGCACCTGAGTTGTTAAAACTATAGTTTGAAAAAAACGATTGAATTGTTTATAAGATATATTCATTTTATAAAAATAAATACGAAATACAAATTTATTGCTTTCTAATTATATGATTATAACAGATTTAGACGGAACTTTGCTCAACGATAATTCGGAGGTAAGCATAGCTAATCTTGAAACTTTAAGAAAATTAGGTGAAAAAAAAATTATTCGAGTTGCTGCAACAGGTCGCTCGCTTCATTTGGTTAAACAAGTGTTAAGTGATTCTTTCCCAATTGATTACGTAATATTTTCGAGTGGCGCTGGAATTTTCTGTTGGCGCGAAAAAAAAATTCTCAATTCATATCATTTGTCTGCCGAGCAAGTTGAAAATATCAGCGAGTTAATCAAAACTATGAATAATAACTTAATGATTTTTAATGAAATACCCGAAAATCATCATTTCAAATATTGGGTTTCAAATAATGCAGAATCTGATTTTGTAAGGAGGTTAAATAATTTTAAATTGGTTTCGCAAGAGCTGGATTCGGAGTATAAGTATGGAAAAGCAAGTCAAATTTTAACTATTTTGCCACCTAATTTAGAGCTTTTTAAAAAGATTTCAGAAACCATTTATCAGAAAGTGAGCGAAGTGAAAGTTATACGTGCAAGTTCGCCCATAGATGGAAAATCTATTTGGATTGAAATTTTTCCGAAAGGAGTTTCAAAAGGCGATGCAGTAATTTGGCTGTGTAATATGCTCAAAATCAATATTTCAGAGACGTTGAGCATTGGGAATGATTACAATGATTTGGATATGCTTAATATTACTCAGTATGCTTTTGTTGTGAGCAATTCTCCCCAAGAGTTGCTTGAAAATCCTAAATTTAAGGTAGTTTCTACAAATAATTTAGATGGTTTTTCAAATGCGGTAGAAATAATTTATGGTAAAAATTGATTCAGTGCAAAAAAATCCATAAATCAATTTTGAAATGTTTTAAGTCGAAAGTAGGGTCTTCAATAATAATTTTGAGCGATTGAAAATTTTCTATCTGAAATTTTTCGTCGTCAAACATAGCAATTTTCTTTTTTTTGTTTTTTCCTTCCACAAAATCCATTATTTTTTCATTTACTTCTTCGCGTCCATCTATTTCAATTCGGATAATTAAGCTTGGGTATTCTCTAAAATCGAGCCCTTCGAGCGGATTTGCCGAAATTATTTTTACTGTTTTGATGCCTAATGAGCCTTCAAATGAAACAATATTTTTTGCGTGAGTAAGAGTAACTAAAACTCTGTTGAGAGTACTGAAATATAGGCTATCCGCGCTTTTCTTTGTTGGAATAGCATGGCTAGTTTGCACAAAAAACAAAGTAGTTAGTATTAAAACTATATATTTTAGCTTCATGTGTTCAAAACGCATCATGGAAATTTTTTTTTTATTTTTAATCGAAAAAACGACGTAAAAATTTTATTTTTATATAGAAGAAATTAACTTCAACTATCTGCAATTCAATTATTTATATGAAACAGAACTTTCTTATCTTTTATTATAATTGTGGTTTAAAAAAAATAAAAAGGCGATTTTTTTTCAACAAGTAGCACAAGTACAAAAACAATTTGCTCAAATATAATACCAATTTTTTAATAATTAAAAAGTTAACTTGGTGCGAAAATGTTGCTTAATAAATTTGATGAATCTCTGTTTTTGCATTACTAAAATCGTAGATTCAACAAAGAATCTCATTCGTTTTAGTAACAGCTTAATCAATTAGAAAACGTATATTTGTCTAATTTGTAATGAATTAATGAAATCAAAAGGGCATTTTTAAAATTTCATAAACTAAAGGAGTGTACGAGCATCGTTTTTAAGTACAGCCAAAGCAAGTTCGGAAGGACTTGTTTCGGCTTGCATAATTACCGAAAATATTTTTTTACTCAATTCCATTCCTGTAGCTTCTTTAGGTACAGAATCAGCTACTTTATTAATAATTTTAAGGGTATTTTCTTTTGCCATTTTTACTGCTTCCCAGCTAGCATCGCTTACGTAAATTTGTTGCGACATATTGTGTTCAAATTCATGTCTAATATTCGCTAGAAGAGAACGTTGCAAGTCCATTGCAGTCATGTCAGGTTTTGCTGTACGAATGATGAGCGAGTTGAGGGCAATCCGTTCAAGAAATAATGCCAATCGTTCGTAAGCTTGAAGTTTTAATGGCGTGGAAATCTTTCTGTTAGCTACCGACATTTCTAGTTTCCTTCGGTTGGCATCGCCATTGAGCATCATTTGTATTAAATAATAGGCTGTTCCAAAAACTACCAATGAAGGCAATACGTATTTTAGTAAATCAAAAAATTCGAGCATATAAATAATGTTTTTGTTTGTGCAAATGTAAAATTTAATTCGTGTTTTTACAAAAAACTTTTAAGTTTTCGTGTTTTTTAGCATAAAAAATACCTTTTTGTTGTATTTTTTTTCAGTTTATTGTACTGAAATACAAATTGTTAAATTCTTTTCAGAAGCAACAATTAGGGGTTAAAGTATTTTTTATATTATTCCTCAAAAAAAATATGCATTTTAATGTGGAAAATAGCTATCTTTGATTTTTATTTTAGTACAAAATCTACATAATAAATAATTGAAATACAATAATTTAATTGTGGAAGCATTTCTTTAAAAACTTTCTTACAAATTATAAATTACAAACAAAAACGCATAGTTAGAAAACAGATTTGAGGTATTTCTTTTCTTATTTTTAAAGTTAAACTAAGATTTTAGTTTGGAAAGGAAAACGCTTTTATTGTTTATTTTCTAGCGAATTAAAAAAAATACAATATTATGACAATTCAGAATTATATTGATTTTATCAAAAAAATTGAACTTTTCAAAGAATTGACTGTTGAAGAGTTAACCTCTGTTGCTCAGATTATTACAGAAAAAAGAATAAAGGCAAATAAAAACGTTTTTGTAGAAAATGCCGAAAGAAATCATATTTATTTGATTTTTGCCGGTGAAGTAGAATTGTTTAAAAAAACGCCTTTTGGAGCAGAAAAAAAGCTTTCGTATTTTAAGGAGTACGATTTTTTGGGTGAAGGCTCAATAATCGACAATTCGCCACATTCCACAAATGCTCGAACTATTTCTGATACGCATTTGCTTATTATTTCTTCTGCCGAATTGAAAGATATTATGAAGCAAAATGGAGAGTTAGCTATTAAAATTTTACCACAAATTGCAAAAGTAATTTCGCGTAGAATTAGCGGCGTAAACAATCAAATGGTAAATATTGCATCTCAATACATTTCGGGCAAAACAAGGCGCGAACACGATTTATTGGGCGATAAAGATGTTCCTTCGGAAGTGTATTACGGTGTTCAAACTTTACGAGCGTTGGAAAATTTTAATATTACTGGCGTTAATTTGAGTTTCTATCCGTTGTTTATTCAATCTTTATCTATGGTGAAATGGGCTGCAGCTAAGGCAAATAACGAGCTTGGTTTGCTAAGCGACGAAATTACCGATGCCATCACGCAAGCCTGCGAAGACATTATTCATGGCAAACATCACAAAGAATTTGTGGTGGATATGTTGCAAGGTGGAGCAGGAACTTCTACCAACATGAACGCTAACGAAGTGATTGCAAATAAGGCACTTGAAATTCTTGGACACGAACGCGGACAGTATGAATTTTGCCACCCAAATAATCACGTAAATCTCTCACAATCAACAAACGATGCTTATCCAACTTCTGTAAAAATTGCGTTGATTAATAGTAACAAAAAATTGGTTACAATTTTAATGGACTTGATTTCGTCGATGCGCCAAAAAGGTGAGGAGTTTTCAGATGTAATAAAAATGGGACGTACTCAGTTGCAAGATGCCGTACCTATGATTCTTGGTCAATCATTTGAAGCTTACGCAGTTACGCTTGAGGAAGAAATTCAACGTTTGAATCAAAACTCGGCTTTGTTTTTAGAAGTAAACATGGGCGCAACTGCCATTGGAACAGGAATTAACTCCGAACCAGGTTATACTACAAAAGTAATCAAGTATTTGCGCGAAATTACCGGAATGGATATTGTGTTAGCTTTAAACTTAATTGAAGCCACTCAAGACACGAGCTCATTTATTATGTATTCGTCGGCAATTAAACGTTTGGCAATCAAGCTTTCCAAGATTTCAAACGATTTGCGTTTGCTTTCATCGGGTCCACGTACCGGATTTAACGAAATTAATTTGCCAGAAATGCAACCCGGTTCATCGATTATGCCCGGAAAAGTAAATCCAGTAATTCCTGAAGTGGTAAATCAAATTGCGTTTAAAGTTATTGGTAACGATTTGACAGTGAGCCTTGCCGTAGAAGCCGGACAGTTGGAGCTTAACGTAATGGAGCCTATAATTGTTCAAAGCTTGTTTGAGAATATCGAAATGCTCAAAAATGGAATGGCAACCTTGAATTATCGTTGTATTATAGGAATTACGGCTAATAAAGAACATTGTCGTCAGTTGGTTATGAACAGTATTGGTTTGGTAACTGCCTTGAATCCGATAATTGGTTATGAGGCTTCAACGGCTGTGGCAAAAGAGGCAAAAGAAACAGGCAGAGGCGTTTACGACATTGTTCTCGAAAAAGGTTTGCTTTCAAAAGAAGAACTCGACGAGGTGTTAAAACCCGAAAACATGATTCGTCCGATGAAATTTAAACGAAAAGTATAATTTTTTTAAATTTATTTTTGTGGCAGTTTTATAATATGAAACTGCTTCAAAAGAGTAAAAC
>DZBP01000029.1 GCA_022729915.1 Draconibacterium orientale
TATTGCTATAGGTAACTGATTGATACGATGACTTTGGAGTCATCGTATCAATAGGTAAATAAACAGGACCTGTTCGTTAAAAATGATTCAGTTTGCCCGAGGGGTTGTTCTCACGTGTGATAGAATCTATTCTATTGAGTAAGTTTGGTGCATAATCATCAGTTTCGATATTAAAATACAGATACACAATACTTATGTTTGGAATAGAATAGATAATAATGGTAAGTATAAAAATTAGTAAACCAAAAAACACAGCTACTGCAGCAATCACTTCTTCGCCTGAACCCATAAATCCGAGCGCGCCTGCCGCTACCAGCAAAGGTAGATATAAAATATTGAGTGCAAAGCTCAAAATTAATTGCAATATCATTAAAACTCCAAATGTTTTCCACCAATTGTTCTTTGTAGTTTTAAAACTTTCGCTAATGGCTTCAAACACGCTCACTCTTTTGTGAACAATAATGAAATCGACATACGTGAGCGCAATGCTAAAATAAATAGCACCTACTATTAATAACAATAAACCACCCAAAATAATGAATGATTTAACTATTTGTGCCAAAATAAGGTCAAAATACGCACTAAAAGCGCGCTCTTTTATTTCAGATTCGGTTACATTGGCTAAGCCTTTTTCGTGGTAAATACTTGCATGGCTGTATATTATAGCTATTGCCATTATGTAACCAAAGCCAATAAGTACAACAGAAACAATGATATAACCAATATAATATCCCATTGCACCAAAATCGCTGTTGAAGTAACTAGAGGTTTGCTTAACGAGTTCGGCAATAGCAAAACCTAGAAAAATCATACCAATTGCAATAATAGGTGCAGCAAATTTAATCATTGGAAGTATTATTCCTTTAAAATTTTTGAAAAAATAATTAAAAGGAGCACTTATTAAGTCGCCAAACTCGCGTGGTTCGCTAAAATTTAAGTTGTCTTCTATATTTTCATAATGAGTCATAGTTTCAATTTTATTATAGTTAGAATTTCTTTTTCAAAACAAAAATACGTTTTATTTTGCGAATTACCAAAATATGTAGCCAACTCTAAATTGAGGATAATTATATACTTTGTTGAACAACAAAATATTAAACAAACTCAAAATGTTATTTATTTTTATTCTGTAATTATAGTTTGGAAAGAACTTCAAAAAAAATTATTTTTGGAAATCTTTAATTCAAAAACTAAAACATAAAAAAAATGGATTTACTGAAGCAAAAAATTAGATTAATTTACGTTCCTTTTTTAGTGATTGCTACCAGTTTTATAATAAGTTATACGCTCTTTAACTGGCTTGTTTTAATCAAATTAGATGTATTTTAAACAGACCAAGATATAATCAATTTTTGGTTGCCTATTTTGCTTCCCATAATTCCGATATTAATTTGGCTAAGACCTCGCATTGGGTTGTTGAAATTAAATAAAAAATCGGGAGGAATGCCTATTTTTTATCATCTTGCGGCAATTATGGCTTTGGCAATTCCTACCATGTTAGCGCAAGTTTACGTAGAAAGAGCAACAGGAAAATTACAAAAACTTGAAAATGTTAATCAAATAACGCTTCAGAATCAAACAAAATACTATCAAATAAACCATTTTTATATCGACAAGCAAAATATAAGTAGTTCCGTAATTTTTGAAATGGGAAGCTCCGATGGAATTGGGGCATTTATTATTGGTTAAATCACGAAGGTTTTTCCAACTATTTAGAAACTCAGCAACCCGAATACATAAATTTACCAAACTCAGGAAAACCTATTGTAAATGAATTGCTTATAAAGAGAAAAGCCGATTTAATGTTAGAGTTAGAAGGATAAAAGCTTACCGTTTTTTTTTATGATTCTATAGTATGTTGCGAATTTTAATTTTGTCAATACAAACGTTAAGAAACTATAAAAGAAAAAAAAAGAGTTGAAAATGTTTGCAGGTTACGAAATAGTCTCTATCTTTGCACTCGCTAAAAAGTTAAGCAGACGTTATTTTAAAACTCAAGATATATTGCGGGATGGAGCAGTGGTAGCTCGTCGGGCTCATAACCCGAAGGTCATAGGTTCGAGTCCTGTTCCCGCTACTAAATTTACTTTAAAAATTACATCATTGCCTTGGCAAGTTCGTTTAAGTAGTAACTTATATGCGGGGTGGAGTAGTGGTATCTCGTTGGGTTCATACCCCAAAGGTCATAGGTTCAAATCCTATCCCCGCTACTTAATAAAAAAAAACAAAACTACTATATAAAAGATATATTGCGGGATGGAGCAGTGGTAGCTCGTCGGGCTCATAACCCGAAGGTCATAGGTTCGAGTCCTGTTCCCGCTACTTAGAATGCAAAAGATTGTTCGGTTTATACCTTACAATCTTTTTTTTGCTTACTAAAAAAAAACACTTGCTTTTGATACTTTAAAACAGATTCATTTCTTTAGCGAAAGAAATGACTTTTAGATGGGTTGCGCCAGCCTGCTTGCGATTCGTAGGCAATTTTATACACTTTTACATCGGCTTGTGATTCGTATTTTATAAAAAAAACTTTCACATCGGCTTGCGATTCATATTCTACTTGATACCATTTGCCATCGTTTGTGCCTGCTTGTGAGCTGTACGAAACATAAAAAACGTTCAAATCGGCTTGCGACTCGTACTCTACCATAAATACTTTCACATCAGCTTGCGATTCGTATTTTACTTCATAGATTTTTTGTGCCTTGCTCAGTGTAATTACACTCAAAAACACAATGATGGTTGTAACTATTTTTTTCATTGTTGTGTGATATTTAAAAGGATAGTAATTATAAATAAATATATTTGATTAGCTTATTTTAACAACAAAAGCTTTGCCAAAATTTTAAATACAAATAAAATTATTTAGTTTTCACTATTACTTTTTTATACTACAAATAAGCACCAGTGCATTTTAATTGGAGCAAAGATTTTTGTAATCAAATAAATTCTAAGTACTTGGTAAAACGAAATATGCAATTTAATTTGGTTTACTACATAAATGTGGAAAATCTTATTTCATTCTCCGTTTTAATTTGTAAATTCAAATAAAATAGTATCATTTATTTTTATAAATTTCATAAAAATGTTTCCATTGCAAAATTACAAAACGTGCCATTTCATAGTCTTCTACAAATAACTCTTCTACAATTGAAAAAAAGAAATCAGAATTGTAATTGATTTCCAAATTCAAAAAACGATAAATGGCTTCGTTGTTTTCTTTTTTTTCACTATCAACAAAATAAGGGTCGAACAGTGCATCAATGAGTTTAAAAACAAATTTTGAATACAATCTTTTTTTACTTCTAAAATAATAATGAATTACCGAAGTACTTATTTGGGCTTCGTGTGCTATTTTCGCTATTTTTGTGCCTTCATAGCCATAGTTTAGAAAAACGGTTCGAGCTACTTTCAATATGTTCTCTTCCGTTTTTGAAATTATAGAAACATCTGTCATTTTTCAAAATTTTTATAAAAAATGAATTGTAAATAAACAATCTAAATTAGTTTATACTTTATTCTTTGTGTTCTTCATGGTTCTAAATCATTTGATTAACCACAAAGAACACCAAGAAGAACACCAAAAAGAACACCAAGTAAAAATTTATACTATAAACTAATTTTGCTTCTAATCAAACAATAAAACTGTTCTCTCTTATTCCTTTATTTCTTTTTTATACAAAATTGTTTTTAGGAATTAGCAATTAGGTTATTAAAAGCTATAAAGTTTTGTGGTTAAGCCATTGGGTAAAAATATTAATTTTTAACCCAACACCTAATTCATAATACCTAATTCATAATACCTAATTCCTTTTTAAACTTCTCTTTAATAGCATCTACCCAATAGTAAACTACCGGCACTAAAAAAACGGTCAAACTAAGCGACGAAAGCAGTCCGCCAATGATAACCCAAGCCAAGCCGTTTTTCCATTCGCTTGCCGTTCCTTGTGCAAGGGCAATGGGCAGCATACCGATAGCCATAGCCAAAGTGGTCATTAAAATGGGTCGCATACGCTCTGTGCCTGCCATAATGAGGGCTTCTTTGAAGTGTTTGCCTTCTTTTTTAAGTTGATTGGTAAAATCGACTATCAAAATAGCGTTTTTAGTTACCAAGCCCATGAGCATAATTAAACCCAATTGTGCAAACAAAGTGAGGTCGTTTAGCGAAAGATTGAGCGCCAACAACGCACCGATTAAAGCTACCGGAATGCCAAAAAGTGCAACAAACGGATAAATGTAACTGTCGTATAACGCTACCATTATGAGATAGATAAGTATAAACGAAACCAACAAAACCGAACCTAATGCCCCAAAACTTTCGTTTTGAGTTTTAATATCGGCGCCCCAAGTCATTTTGATGTCTTTGGGCAGCGGATTTTTGGCAATATAAGCAATTACATCGTCGGCAAGCGTGCCGGAAGGTCTGCCAAAGGACTCGGCAGTAAGCGTTACTGACGACTGACGGTCTAAGCGTTCGAGCATAGAAGGCGAATTGTTGGGAATAATTTGTGCAAATTGCGAAACTTCTACGGGCAGGTTCATGGGATTGATGATGTATAAATTCTTTACATCATCAAAATTTTGCCTGTTTAGCTCATCGAAGCGAATGTTTATGGGGTATTCCGTTCCGCTTTCGGTCAGTGTGGCATCGGTATTTCCGCTCAGAGCCGTTCGCAAGTTGATGCCTACATAAGCCGTATTTAGTCCTAAACGCTGCATTTTATCGGCATCGGGAACAATTTTGTATTCGGGTGTGCCTTCTTCAACCGAAAGTTTTACATTGTCGGCACCCGCAATTTGCTTTATAACGGCTTGTAATTCTTTGGCTTGAGCCATTACTTTTTCTGAATTTCCGCCGCTAAGCGTAATTTTAATGGGTGCAGACTTGGGAAGAAGTGCCATGACTGCCATTGAAAACTGTATTTCAGGAAATTCGGCTGATAATTCCTTACGGAGGAATTTCATAAAATCTTCGGTTTTGATGTTTCGCTTTTCTTCGGCAACCAATTGAATGTTAAATTCCGATTTGTTGGGCGAGCCAACGCCCAAACTTCCAATTCCGGTACCGGGTCCGCCAATGTTGCTAAATACGGTGGCAACTTCGGGCTGTTGAAGTAAAAAAAATTCTACTTTTTGCGAAAGCATATTGTTTTGCTGCACGGTGGCATTTTTGTCGAGTTCTAAATTCAATCTAAATTTGCCTTGGTCGCCTGTGGACATCATTTCTTTGCCTATAATGCCTTGTTTCATAATGCCAAGCGTTATTACAAACAGAGCAATGATAAACAAAATGAAAATAGTTTTGTGTTCCAAAACCCATTTGAGTTGTTTTCCATACCAATGAATAAAATTTTCCAAACCGTTTTCAAACCAAATTAAAAAACGATTGAAAAAATTTGTGGGTTGCAAATCTTCTTTTTTTCCTATTCGCGAAGCCAGCCAAGGTGTAAGCGTGAAACCGACCAACAAACTGGTTAGCGTGGAAGTGATAACTACCACCGAAAATTGTTTAAGCATATCGGCTACAAATACTTGTATAAATAAAATAGGTAAAAAAACCACCACATCAACTAAGGTTATGGAAAGAGCCGAAAATCCGATTTCCATTCTGCCTTCCATGGCGGCAGTGCGTTTTTCTTTTCCCATGTCCAAATGCCTTTGTATGTTTTCCAAAACCACGATGGCATCATCCACCAAAACGCCAATAATGAGCGACATAGCCAAAAGCGTCATTAAATTGAGCGTGTAATGCAAAAGCCACATAACGCCGAAAGCCGTTATAAGTGAGGTAGGTATGGAAATAAGCACAATGAGCGAGTTGCGATAGCTTCGCAAAAAAAGCAACATTACGATAGAAACCAAAATAACTGCCAAAATTAAATCGAAAATAACCGAATTTACGGCGGCAATGGTGTTATCGGTCGAATCATCTACTATGATGAATTTTAATCCGGCGTCGGCATATTTGGCTTCCATTTCGGCTATTTGGGTTCTTACCAAATGCGAAACTTCTACGGCATTGGCATCGCCTTGTTTTTTGAGCAACAGCCCAATTCCGTTTTCGCCGTTGTAGCGGCTTACGGACTCTATTTCTTTTATGCCGTCGATTACATTGGCTACATCTTTCACATAAATAGGATTTTGTGAAATCGGCATGGCAATTTGTACGTTCTTAATTTCGTCGAGCGAATTAAATTTTCCGGTCAAACGCACCGAACTGTTTTCGGTTTGAGTTTGAACTTTTCCGGCAGGCACGTCTAAACCCGCTCTGTTTATGGCTTCGACCACTTGAAGTAATGAAATGCGGTAAAGTTTGAGTTTTTCTTTATCTACCTTGACCTGAATTTCGCGTTCTTCGCCGCCCAAAAGTGTTATTTCGGCTACGCCTTTGAGTTGCTGTAATTCGGGCAAAAATTCGTCGTTCATTTTTTGAAAAAACTCGGTTGAAGTCCAATTGCTTTGGGCGCTGATGTAAATAATGGGCAAATCGTTGGGCGAAACCTTACTCATTACCGGATTTTGAACATCGGCGGGTAAATCTTTTTTTATGTTATCTATGTATCGTTGAGCATCTTGCATGGCGTTTTCTACGCTTGTGCCGTATTTGAGATTGGCAATAATGACCGAAGCATTGGGCATGGATTTGGTTTCGAGATAATCTACGCCTTCCAAATTGGAAAGCGCATCTTCGATTTTTCGGGAAACCGAAGTTTCCACTTCTTGTGGTTCGGCACCCTGATAAATGGTTTTGATAACCACTACGGGCTGGCTGAAATCAGGCAATAGCTCATACGTTAGGTTTTTATAGCCAATTATTCCCAAAAGGGTAAAAACACTAAACAAAACAATAATGAGCGAAGGACGTTCGATGGCTATTTTGGTTATATTCATTGTTTTGAGTTTTTAAGGGTTACGTTTGCTTGATGATATAAATTGATAAAACCGCCTGTTACGATTACATCTCCGGCTTTTAAACCACTGCTAATAACCACTTTATCGTCGAAGCGGTCGGCAATGTTCACCTCTTGCAAAAGGGCTTTGCCGTTTTGTACCAAGTAAACTTTGGGTTCTAAACTTGTTCCCACTACAACCGAGGACAGAAGTACAATGCCTTGAATATCATTTTGTTTGCTCAAAATTAGTTTTCCGAACATTCCCGATTTTATTTTCATATCCAAAGTGTTGTTTACCAAAAATTGAAGTGAAAACAGATTGCTCATGTTGGCTTTGCTCGATTGCAAAATAAGATTTGCGGTAAAATCATCTTCCAAAAAGGCATCGGCTTTTATGGAATAACTTTTATTTTTATCGAATAAAAACAACTGATTTTCGGGTATATTGATAGTGAAACGCAATTCCGAAATGTCGGTAATTTGCAGTAAAGGCACGCCTGGTGCGGCAAACGAGCCTATTTCGGTCAATTTGGCAGTTACTATGCCCGCAAAAGGCGACACGATGGTTGTCTTTTTTATCTGTTCGAGCAAGGTTTCTTTTTGAATTTTAGCGGCTTTGAGAGCCAATTGGCTTTTTTCTAACTGCACGGCTTGTATGGCATCGGCTTTCGCCAAAATGGTGTAGCGTTTAACGTCATTTTCCAAACCCTCTATTTGCACTTCTACCGACTGCGATTGAAGTTTTAAAAGACTGTTATCCAACTGAATAAGCGTTTGTCCTTTTTTAACCGAACTTCCCACATCAACCCAAATTTCGTTTATTTTGCCTTGAAGTTCGGCACTTATTTTGGTTTCTTTGTTGGGGTCGAAAATTCCGGCAAAACTACGCTCGTAGCTTGCTGTTGAGTTTTCTATGGTATCGGTTTTTACCACTAAGGCTTGTTCTTTATCGTACTGATAGATACGAGTTTGCGTTTGTTGTTTGTTGTTTTTCAAACTCACTATGCTCAAAACAAGAATAGCTGCCGCCAAACTAATGTACGCTACGGTTTTGAAAATATCTGTTTTTTTCATTTTATTGTTTTGTTTTAAAGAATATTTTTATAAAAAAAATTAAAAAGCAGAAGCCAACTTTTTTAATTCCAAATCGGCTTTCAAATAATCAATAACAGCCGATAAATAGAGCTGTTGAGCCTCTCTAACGGCGTTTTCTGCCAGAAGAACTTCGGTAAGAGTAGCCGTTCCGTTTTTTTGTTGAAGAGCGGTCTGATTGTAAATGTTTTCAGCCAAATCAATTTGCTTTTGAGCCGTTTGAGCCGATTGAAAAGCGATGTTTTTTTGTCGGTTCCAGTTATCTATCTGATTGGTTTGCGTTTGCGAAACCAGATTTTTTTGCCAAGCGGTATTGTCGAGTTCGAGTTTTTTCTGACTTATTTTTTTATTTAGAGAAGTTCCGTTAAAAATAGGAATGCTCAACTGCACGCCCACAAAACTTAAATCGTAAAAATTGAGAAAATTATTGGGTTCTTCGCCAAAACCATAGCCCATAGTGCCGTAAGAGCCATAAGCCGAGAGCGTTGGCAAACGTGAAAGGCGTAGATTTTTCAATTCGGTGTTTACCAAGAAACTTTGTTTATCAACAATTTTTACATCTATGTTTTCAGTCGATTGTACCGAATTGAGCGGCTCAAAAATAATTTCTTTGTTTACATCAAAAGCCACCGTATCGTTTAAGCCCATATTGAGTTTTAAGAAACTAATTGTTTGTAAGTATTTACTATTCAGAATTTCTTTTTGAAGTTTCATTTGTTCTACTTGCAATTTGACTTTTTCCACATCGCTGCTTTTGAGCAAGCTGTTTTCGTAGAGCAACTGCATGGAAAGTTGTAATTGCTCTAAATTGAGCAAGTTACTGTCAGTAAATTGCATTTGGTTGGCTATAATTTGAGCATTGTAATACAAATTGGAAACATTGTAAAATACTTCGGTTGTGGTTTTTTCGTGTTGCAGTTGGCTCAATTCTTCGGCTACATTGCTCATTTTCATGGCACTATAAACTTGTGGATTGTACAAAGGCAATTGAATTTGAAGGTTTATGTTCAAATTGTGAGGCACGCCAAATTGAGTTTCTTTGAATTGTCCGGCAGGACCGCCAAACATGCTCATGGGCATTAGTTGAGTAGGCAAATCGTTGTAATATTTGTAATCGGCATTGAATTGCACTTTGGGAAGCAAGTTCGATTGTGCTTCTTTGTTTTTCAAATTGCTGATTTTTAAATTGTTGTTGCTTATTTTTAGTTGGTTGTTGTGTTTGAGTGCCGTATCGAGGCATTGGCTAAGCTGCCATGTTTGCCCAATGGATACATTGAAAAACAAAACACCGAATAAGAGCAACAATTTTCTTTTAAGTAAGTAAACGTTTATTGACTTCATAAGGCAAAAAAAATTGAAAGCGTTAAAAAATTAAATCGTATAAGTTATTCACTTTGCCAAAGTTAAAAAACTTTGGCAAAGTTGAGTTTTTACATAAATTTTGCGTAAATTTAATGTTTTTAGTATATTTCTTTACACAAATTTGGTTTGAGCAGTCGGTTTTGGTGCTTTTACCACCAGAATACGCGCCAAAGTATCGCTTTCGTTGTATAAACAATGTACGATGTCTTTGGGGCTTTCAACGAGTGAGTCGGCATTAACCTGTATTTTTTCTTCGCCAACCAACACGTGAGGAGTTCCTTCCAATACATAGAAAAAAACATCAACCGGCGTAATGTGTGGTTTTAGTGCCTGTCCGGGTTGAAGGCTGATGTGCATTACTTGCGCCGAGTCTGCATCGTAGAGCTTGCGGGACTCTATTTTGTGCGGATTTTCGGTCAATTGGGCTTGTTTTACTTCTACAATTTTCATTTTTTTTATTGTTTTTTTAATTTTTTATATTTTTTACTTTTTTTTTGAAACGATACTTTAAACGGCTATAATTTGAGTTTTATTTTATGTAAGTACCTTCTAATTAAAGCTTTGGCAAAGTTGCCATTTAATAATTAATTCATTATTAACAGTTTGATGGTATTGATTAATTCATTTCCTTTTTTTTCAATTTGAAAACCATAATCGGCAAGCTGCCATTGCTTTACAAACAAACGTAAAGTTCCCATAATAATGGTTGTCAGATATTCGGGGTTTACATCATTGCGAATTTCATCATTTTTTTGCCCGTTTTCAATTATTTTTTGAATAAAAAGAGCATTTTCTTGCATAATGAGCCTCACTTTATCCAAAAGTTCGGTTTCGTTTCTAAAAATTTCTTCCGAAAAAATAACGGCTACCAACGACGGTCTTTGGGCAAAAGCCATAAAATGTTTTTTAAACAGCATTTCAATTTGTTTGATGGACGAAACATTGGGTATTTCGGTTGCGAAAATCTGTCGGGTGTTGTTTCTAAAAAAATCCAAAATTCCGTTGAGTATTTGAATTTTATTGCTGTAATGCCTGTAAACAGCGGCTTCGGTGAAATTCATTTTCTGGGCAATGTTCTTAATTGTAAGCCCTTGAATACCGTTTTGGGTTATCAATTCCATCGAAGCATGTAAGATTTCGCGCTGCCTATCCGTTAATTCAATTTGCATACATTTGTTTTTTTTGATGTTGTTTTATAAGTAAATATTCACTTACAAAAGTAGAGGTGTTTTTTGTATTATCCAAATATTTTTTGTTAAAAAAATAAATTTTAAATTTCTTTAACGTTATTAATAGACTATTCTTTCTTATGTGCCATATAATAATTAAGCGAATTAATTTATTCCATATCGAGTATTATTTTGCTTGTGTCAACCAATTCGTTTTCAGCAGCATAAATAGTTTTTATTCGTGCATCGAGCTTCGATTTAACAGCGTTTTCCATTTTCATGGCTTCAACAATAAAAAGTACATCGCCTTGCTTTACTTCTTGGTCTTGTTTGATATAAATTTTTATAATCTTTCCGGGCATTGGCGATTTAATATTTTTTTCGCTCGAAACTTCAGTTTCTTCAAATTTAAACTGTTTACTTTCTGCCAATTCATTTACTGTTTGAGCTTTAAAATAGTTGTTTTCGTAAAAAACAAAAAACAATTTGTTGCTTTCAAAAAACTCAGCTTTTATTTTTTCTCCGTTTAGTAAAACGGTAAGTTCTTGGTTTTTGTATGTTATTTCTTGTAATTCAAACAACTCATTATTAACATTGTATTGATTTGAGTTGGTTTGTTTTATCCAAAACGGATTGTTTTCAATCAAAATATTTGCTGGTATTTGTTGGGCTATTGTACCAATTTCTTCCCATAAGTTTTTAGCTTGGTTTTTACTTTTTTGTGTTTTGAAAATAAAATACAAAAGCGCCGGAATTGTTTTATCAATTTTATGTTTTTCTAATTCAATTGATTGCAAAATAAAATCGGTATGAAGCGTGCAAAAATTTGTAGAAATAGCATTTGTTTTGAAAGCTTCTAAACTCATCAACTTTTTCAAATAAGCAATGTTGGTTTCGATACCAAAAATATGATAATTGTTTAGTGCATTTATTGTTTTTTCAATTGCTTTTTGTCGGCTTGCTTCGTGCACAATTAATTTGCTAATCATGGGGTCGAAAAAACGCTCGATGGTCGTTTTTGAATCGATGCCCGAATCAATTCTAACACCTTCGGGTTGTTTGTAAAAACTAATCTTTCCGGGCGACGGCATAAAGTTTTGAGCCGAATCTTCTGCATAAATTCGGCATTCGATGGAGTGTCCATTTTTTTGAATGTCGTTTTGAGTAAAACTAAGCGTTTCGCCTAATGCAATCTTTATCTGTTCTTGAACAATGTCAACTCCTGTAATCATTTCACTTACTGGGTGTTCTACCTGAATTCGTGTATTCATTTCCAGAAAATAAAAAGCCGAAGCATCGGCATTTGCCAAAAATTCGATAGTTCCAGCACCCGAATACTTTGTAGTTTGTGCTATTTTAACTGCCGCCGAAGTAATCTTTTCACGCATTTCTTCCGAAAGACTTGGCGAAGGTGCTTCTTCTATTATTTTTTGGTAACGCCTTTGAATGCTGCATTCTCGGTCAAAAAGATGAATTACATTTCCATGTTTATCGCCTAAAATCTGAACTTCGATGTGGCGAGGATTTTCTACATATTGTTCTATAAAAACGGAAGCATCGCCAAAGTAAGCAGCTGCCTCGCGCGAAGTAGCCGCTAAAGCTTGTTCTAATTCGCTGATATATTGCACAATGCGCATTCCTTTTCCGCCGCCGCCAGCTGCTGCTTTTATAAGCAAAGGAAATTGCAACAGCTCACTTTGTACAAGCAACGATTCGTGAGTGCCCGTAATGCCTTCTACCAAAGGAATTTCTATGCTTTTGATAAAGTTTCGGGCTTCTATTTTGTTGCCCATAAGTTTCATAACATCGGCATCGGGACCCACAAACAAAATATTTTCTTTAGCACAAGCTTTCACAAACTCTGGATTTTCAGCCAAGAAACCATAACCCGGATGTATAGCATCTGCTCCCGATTTCAGAGTTATTGCTATAATTTTTTGTATGTTCAAGTAACTATCCGACAAATCGTTGGAGCCGATGAAGTAGGCTTGGTCGGCTAATTGCACATGAAGTGCGTTTTGGTCGGCTTCGCTGTAAACAGCAACTGTTTGCAGTTGCATTTTTTTTGCAGTTCGTATAATTCTTACGGCTATTTCGCCTCGATTTGCTATTAGTAATTTCATAAAAAAATAGTTGCTTGTAAGGATTAATTGATTACTATGCAGTGAATCAGATTTGTACTACAAAGGGTTATAATTTTAGCTTTTATTCTAATGTAATTGTTTCGTAATTAGAATTTTGCCAAAGTTTAAAACTTTGGCAAAGTTACCTTTTACAGTATAATTGTCTGATTATTTTGGCAAAAAACTTAATTATTCCAAAATTTTAAATTCTACTCTCCTATTTTTCTCTCGTCCTAGCTCTGTTTTGTTCGATTCGAGAGGAAATTTATCGCCAAAGCCTTGTACTTCTATGCGTTTGGATTTTATTCCGGCTTTTTCTAAAAACATTTTTACTGCTTTGGCTCGTGCCAGTGAAAGTAATAGATTTTCGTCAGAATTGCCAACATTGTCGGTATGTCCAGCAATTTCGATAGTTGCATCGGGGTATTTTTTCATAAATGCGACCACTTCGTCAATTCCTTTTTCGCTGCCTTCGATTATTTTCACTTCGCTGTATGAAAACTGAATGTTTGGAAAATTAATTTTGCTAAAATCTTCCTTTTGTTTTTTAATCGTTTCTTCTTTTTGCTTTTTAATTTCAGCTTCTTTTTTCAAAGTCATTTCATTTTTAACAAGCTGAACGCTGTCTTTGTATTCTACTAAATCTTTCATTTCCAATTCACTCGATTTTATTTCTTTTATTGGAGCTTTGAAATCGTAATCGAAATCGTTTTCATCGAGCAAATCGAAATCGAATGGAGTGTTATCGAAAGTAGTGGCAAGTTCGTCTTTTCTGTTTTCGTCTATTTCAATTTGAAGCAAAGCCGAGTAAACTCCAATCGTATCTGTCTCAAAACGAATAGAATAGTAATTTCTAATTTTACGATACACATCTTCAAAAACCCAATTGAAATCGGCAGTATTAAAAATTCGGTAATAACTTCCTTGCGTATAAAAAGCAAGAGCTTTGAGATAATCTTCGCTTACGTAATCGCCAAAACCGATGGTAAAAACGCTTACATCGTTAGCCGCAGCCGATTTTAGCATTTGCCCTTTGCTTATGAGCGATGAGTTTTCGTTGCCATCGGTGAAAATAATCACAGCTTTTCGTTTGTAGCCTTCTGCATTTTTCAAAACACTAACAGCCTTGTCCACAGCATCTAAAAGCGAAGTAGCTCCGCCATATTTTCCCAGTCCGTCAACTCTAAAATCTTTTTTGAGCCGCTCTTCGGTTGGCGAAAGTGGAACTTCTACGCCAATGTTGCTATCGTATTTGATAATGGTAAGTGCGTCTTTTTTTGCTTTTTTATCTATCAACATTTTTGCGCCTTCTTGCGAGGTAAAAGCTCTTTTTTCGCCCATAGAACCGCTGTGATCCATTACAATAGCCAAAGCTGTTGGTAAATTATCGCGTTCGGAATATTCAAAAACTCTAAATTTCGTAACTTCTTGTATTCGCCCTTTTTCGTCTTGCAAAAGAAGGTTTTTCCAAATGTGCATCCATTTGTACTCGGAAGCTCCGTAATAGTAAGTGCCGTTTTTGTCCATCAAATGCACTTGCAAACCGGTAAGCGTATCGGTTACTTCAATGGTTTTGAGGTACAAATTGACCAATTCGTTTTCGGGAACGCTGCTAATGTGTTTGAAATTTTGCATTCTGTGGTACACATAAGTATCGGGAGCAATAGCATCTTCGTCGATTTCTTTTTCAGGAATAGGTTCTTTGAGTTCGTCAGAAAAAGCATAGAATTTGATTTCTGCCATGTTATCTTTAATGGCTTCAATTTCAGAGGCTCTAACAAAACCCAGCTTTCCATTTTGCTTGGCAATAATGTATTTACTGTTGGGCGTAAAACTTAAAAACTCGGCATTTGAACAAACGGCATTTGCATCAGGGATAGCCGAAGATTTGAGATACAAAACGGGTTTTCTGTTTTGAAAGTCTTGCAAAGCAACGTACTGTCGGTTGTCGCTTACACTTACGTTTTGCATTTGCCTTCCTACCGAATTTTTATTATCGTCAAACGAAAAAGTATAATCTAAATCCATCACCATTCTGTCCGAGGCAATATTGTAAAGCGAAGCCGAATGTTCTTGGTCAAATGCAATGGTGTTGTTTTTGAGCCAAGTAAAGTTCTTTAAACGCAATTTGAGCGTGTCAGTATCCACTAATCTAGCCCATTGATAGCCGGTTTCGGAATCTTTGATAGCAAGCACATCAAAAGTGCTTTTTTTCTTATCTATTTCTCTGCCTCTTTTCATGTAAAGCGCAATGTATTTGCCATCAGTACTTAAGCTTTCGAAATCGGAATATCCCCAAAATGAATTTATTTTATTAAAATCGGGAAAAGAATATATATAATTATAGTATTTGTCTTCTTTTTTGCGTAAAGTAACAAATTTATTAGCATCTTTCAAGAAACGAAACTCGTTGGCTTTGAGACGTTTCACTGATTTAGTGGTGTCGGAATCGTAAATAAAAAGAGAACCATCGTTGGCTTTGACTACAAAATATTTATCTTCATCTATTACTTGAATTTCATTCACCATTTTTGACTTTGAAAATCGATATTCACGAATTAACTCGCCAGTTTCGGAATTGTATGCCAGCAGTTTATTGTTTTTGTGAATGATAAAAAAATTGCTAAAATTAGAAAAACCTAAAACATTGGCTCCTTCTTCGTTGAAAATTAGATTGCCATGCTGCACGTTCCAAATTGCGGTTTGATTTTTGTCTTTCACATAAAAAACCTTACCCCCAAAACTAAACCCCATTTCTTCAATTTTAATTTTTTTAAGGCTCTTCAGTTTAAATGTACGAATCCAATTAAGCGAGCGAAGTTGATAAATATCAATTTCTTGCACATTTACATCTACAAATTTTTGTTTAGTAGATTCATTTTTTTCTACCAAAAGCGTATCTTTTTCGGTGTATTGTCTTGATTGTATAGCAAAATAATTGCTATTAGGGCTTACTTTGAACTCTTGTGCACTAGCAAAAAGTGTATGTAAAATAAGGAATTTTATAAAAAAAAGTCGAATTATATTTTTCATTTTATTGTTATTAAAGTTTTTTCTATACAAATAATCAGGTTTTTCTATTGTGCTTTATAGCAAATTTAAATTGCTTAAAATTATTATAATTCAACAATCATGCAAAATTAATAATGAATCAAAATTTTATTGCTATCGGTCATTCTTTTTTTATTCTATGTGTTTGTATTGCAAACAGTAAGCGAATTAATAAAAAAAGCGAACTAATATATTTTAGTACGCTTTTTTTATATCAGATATAGTCTTTTTAAACTATCAAAGTAACGCAATTTTAGTAAAATATTAGGTAAATTATTCTAATATTTGCGTATTAATGTAGACTAGAACGACTCAAAATCGTCATCAGATTCGTTTCCTAAGTTTAAAAATACGCCTTTGCTAGTTCCGTAATCGTCAATTTTCTCTTTTTCTTCGTTCTCGTAATTTTGTTCTTCAGTATCAATTGTAACTTCTTTTTCTTCATTTTCTTTACTTGTTTTAAAGAAAGAAATATTTTTGAACAATATTTGAGCTTGGTTCTTAAGCTCTTCCGAACCTGTAGCAAGTTCTTCCGAAGCAGCAGAGTTTTGCTGAGTTACGTTTGAAAGTTGCGAAACAGCATTGCTAACTTGGTGTATTCCAGAGTTTTGCTCGATACTTGCCGAGGTTATTTCTTGAATAAGGGTTACAGTTTTTTCTATTTCAGGAATAATATTTTTGAGCAACGTATTAGAATGTTCAGCCACTTTTACTGTGTTTTTCGAAGCTTTGTTAATTTCAGCCGCAGCTAATTGAGTATTTTCAGCTAGTTTTCTAATTTCATTAGCTACTACCGCAAAACCTTTTCCGTATTCGCCAGCTCGTGCAGCTTCTATGGCAGCATTGATGGCAAGCATATCAATACGCTCGGCTATTTCGTTGATAATTAATGTTTTTTCAGCAATATCTTTCATTGCATCGGTCGATTTTTCTACCGATTTATTTACAATAGAAATATTAGTGGCAACTTGATTTGAAATTTCTTTGGTTTTTTTAGAATTTTCAGTATTCATGCTAATGCTGGCATTCATTTGTTCCATCGATGCCGAAACCTCTTCCGTTGAAGCAGCTTGTTCGTTAGCACCTTGCGCTATGTTGCGCGACGAATTGCTTATTTCAATACTACTTACCAATAATTTGTCGGCTCCGCTTCTTATTCCGTTTATTGCTTGACGAATATTTTTCGACATTAAATCAACGGCTTCTATCATTTCTCCTATTTCATCGCTCGAACCTTTAATAAATTCGTACGAAAAATCGCCTTTACTTTTCTTTAATAAGTTTGCTTTTAATTTGTTCAAAGGTTTATTAATGGCAGCTACTGTAATATAACTAGCTGCTACTGAACCGGCTATAATTACTAAACTGATAAGAAGCAAAAATACAGTAAATCGATTGAAAGCTTCAATCATTTGTTTGTTTTTAATTTCGGACGTAATCGTTATTTCGGAAATAATACTTTCTAAATCTTTCAAAATTTTGGCGGTAGCTAAAATTATATCGCCATTTTCTTCGACCAATGGATTGATTTCAAAAATAATCATAGGGTCTTCGTAGCTTTCAAAAGAACTTAGCTGCTCCATAATATTTTGGTGTTGAACAAAAAGTGTATCTTTAATAGTTTTCTGGATTTTTTTAAATACTTTTTGTTGGTCAGCTGTCCAATATTGCGAAAGCCTTTCGAGTTCTTTAGAAACTCTAGGATAATCAACTTTATGCAAATTTTTGAGTTTCAGCTTATCATGAGTATCGTTGTGTCGTTCGATAAAAACCCAGTTTTTGGCTAAAAGTTTAGAATTGTTTATCAGAATGTACAATTCGTTAAGATAAGCTACCGACGGTGTAAAAATTTCTTTATTGTCTTGAGTCATTTTCTTACTCTTTTGAAAAGAAAAGAAAATAGAGACATAGCTCATTAATACAACAATTGTAATTACCGAAAAACCGAGTATTAATTTCTGCGATACACTTAAATTCAATTTCATAATTCTAGTTTGTTTTTGGTTGCAATTTTCTTTTAGTTGAGGAAAACACTAAAAAAATCGGTTAATATATTTTTAATGCTAATTTTTCTATTTCAGAGTTTACTTTTATGCCTTTATTTGTAATATTCGATTTTTTGAGCTCAAATTTTAGCTTACTTTCATGGAGTACGAAATTTATAGCCGAACCGGAAGCAATAGCGCCTGTTTTGCTGGTTATCAGTAATGTGTTATTTTTACCAATGGCAGTTAAAGCAGCTCCAATGTCGCCTGTTTTTTTTTCGGGAATAAATAAAACATGGCACTTAGCAATCGAAGATGAGCTTTTAAATTCTTTTATTTCAATCGTTTGATTTATATATTTTTTAGTTTCGGCTATTTTTTTCAATTCACTGGTAATAGGGTTGCTTGAAAGAACGCCAATAATAAAATTTCCTTGTGTATAATCGCTGGGCCATTCTAAATATTTGCATATATTATAGATGTATGCAGCTTGAAATTTCTCAATCTGGGCATTCAGTAAAGTTGATGTGCATATTGCCAGTATTAGTAAAAAAATTTTTTTCATATTGTTAAGATATTAAGTTATTTTGAATTACCTGAAATTTGAACTCTCAAAATTTAAAGAATTTATAAATATAAAACATTTTGTAAAAATATACAAAATTTATGAAAAAAAAAAGCTTTTCATAAATTGATTTGCTAATTTTAAAAACGTATATATTTTATTTTAATTTTACTTTTGATTGTGAAAAAAATATAAATTTAATTGAACAATTTTACTATCTGTATAAAATCGTATGATATATTAGCAAACCAATAGAGAAATAGTAACTTATATATATTAATTCATTCTTGTTTTTGAAGCCAAAGTTAATAAAAATATATTAATATAATCTTATTGCCAATTTTTCAAGTGAATTGTTCAATTTGATACCTTTATCTAAAATATTTGATTTTTTGAGTTCAAACTTGAGCTTTCCATCTTTGGTTAATACAAAATTAATGGCTGAACCTAACGCGATAGAACCTTTTTTATCTGAAATAATTAATGTGGTATTTTTATCTATTTTTGAAACTATTTGAGTAAGGCTGTTTGTTTTCTTTCCAGGCACAAACAATACCTGCGTTTTTGTAATCTCTTCAATGGTTTTAAATATCTTTATTTCAATAGTTTGATTTACATATTTACGTGTTGAAGCTATTTTGGTAAGTGCAGATGCAATTGGGTCGTTGCTAAAAACACCTATTATAAAATTGCCTTTCTGATCTTCATCAGGCCACTGCATGTATTTACAAATATTGTATAAATAAACAGCTTGAGCTTCATATAAATTCTGAACTTCAACTACTTGTGCAATTAAAGAACTCTGTATATGTATTAGAAAAAAGAAAATAAAAAAAATAATTCGTCTCATTTTGGTTTATTTTTATTTGATTAGTACAATAATCTTTACTTTTTTAAGATTTTACTTCTAATGTAAGTTCACTATTTTAATGAAAAAAAACGTTTTGCAACTTTGTAATTCTACCTTTTTTATTGATTACCAACAGAGTATAACTTTTCTCTATTCTTTACTTTAATCGTTTATAATATGTACGTAATACAAAGCACAATGTTGCACGAAAAGAATAAAATAGCTGATTATTTTAAAATTGAAGACTAAAAACTTTAATTTTAGTTACATTTTTTTTTATTAATTTTGAGTAATCTAGTTTTGTTTTTGGTAATTTTAAAAAATCGATGTTTTTAATTTTATAGACTGTTTTGTAAGTAGTAAATTAAAATTAAGCATCAGTGCAGTTTTAAAAGTATTGACAAAGCTTAATTGTTTGTATATTAAGAATTTAAATTTAAAAATCACATTTCAAATATAATTATAAAAATTCAATTCTAAAAAAAAATAATATGTTCCAAAAATTTAAAAAATTATAGTAATTTCGCCATTAGAATGTTATCAAATAAAATAGGCATAGAACTATTTTTGAGATGATGCTAAAACCAATTACAGTGATTATTTTTAAGTAAGAAAATCTCAAACTATGGAAATAGTTTTAAGCATGGCACTCGGTATCACATTGTTGCTCGTAGTTCTTTTGGTTAGAAAATTGAAAGAAAACAGAGCAAATGCATACTTGTTGGTTTTATTAGTTTCTGTGTTTCTTGGAACTATTTACGCTATTTTGTTCAACTATTTTAATTTTTCTTTTTTTGTTATAGGGCACATTTTCAATGCTTTGCCTGCTTTATTTGGTGTTTTTACTTTTTTGTATGTTCGGCAGTCGTTGGCAATGACTCAAAGATGTGATAAAAATTGTTTGTTTCACTCACTTCCTTTTATTTTAGCCACTGTTTTTAGTTATTTTGAAACCAGCGAACTATCATTTGTTTCTATTGTTCTCAATATTGGGTTAAAGATATTAGTAAGCATTCTTTATTTAATAATTTCGCATAATTTGATACAAAAACAACAAATTTTTACCCGAAATCATTTTTCAAATCTCGATAAAGTTGATTTAAAATGGCTTCATTTTATTGTAAAATTGGGTTTAATTTCTTACTTTTTGTATTTTTTCTTTATGTTGTTATGGGCTTTTGATGTACAATTCATTCAACACATCGATGCTTATTCTAATTTGGTCGTTTTGATTTTTATTTTACCTATAAGTTACTATGGATTAACAACTACCACCGTTTTTGCACAAATTTCTTCTGCCAATTCTATTTTGCAAGAAGATGCGGAAAATTTGAATGAATCAAAAAAAGTAGAACTCAAAACAGAACTTAAAGAATTGATTAGCTCTCAAAAAGCAGATGAAATTTTTACAAATCTTTTATTTCTTATCGAAACTAAAAAAATATACCTCCTTGACAATTTAATGCTCGAATACATTGCCAAAGAGCTAAATCTGCACAGCAAATATTTATCGTATGTAATAAACAACAAATCAGGTAAAACTTTTTTTGATTTTATAAATTATTTTCGTGTAAAAGAATTTAACAAACAAGTATTAAATCCTGCCAACAAACACCTCACTTTACTTGCCATTGCTTTTAATTGCGGTTTTGGGTCAAAAAGTTCGTTTAATAGAGCTTACAAAAATGAAATGGGAATTTCGCCTAGCCAGTTTATTAAAAAACATCAACTTTAATATAGCTAGGTACCACTTCTTTTATTCAAAAACTACATCATTTCATAAATTAAACAATTTTATGTTAAATTTCAATTGTTTGTTTGTTAAATAGATATAGAAATATTATTCTAAAATAAACCCCATTTTCTGAAAAAAGGGCGCATACACTTTTTATTATTTGTTCTTTTGCACAAACAATTTTAAATTTTTACTGATTATGATTAAAATCAAATTCCTTTTTCTAATTTTTGTGGTTACATCAGTTTATAGCTGCAAAAAAGATTGGCTCGATTATTCGCCAATAGATATGTATAGTGCTAAAATAGAGTATAATGATGCCAATGCTCCCAAGCATTTGAGCGTAGCAGCGGTAAGTATTCAACCTTCTAAAACCGACAAGCAAGCATCGCTGAATGCTATTAAAGCAATGGTAGAAAAAATCAAAGCAGAACACGGTGATATACAAGTGATTGTATTTAACGAATTGGCTTTGGAATGGTACTGGGACGAAGATGCCAAAGAGGATTATCAGCGCCAAATGAGCGAAACCGTGCCGGGAAATGCTACCAATTTTGTAAAGAATTTAGCTACCAACAACCAAGTAACCATTGTTTTTGGGCTTACTGAGTTAGAAACTTCTTCTAACAATCTGTACAACACGCAAGTACTTATACGCCCCAATGGTGAGTTGATTAAATACCGAAAACAAAACTTAAATCAGACCGACATTGACAACAACATGACTGCCGGCAATAGCTTGGTTATTACCGAAATAGACGGAATACGCGCAGCACTTTTCATTTGCTCCGACATGCAAAGCGACAAAATTACGAAGCAAATAGCCGATGCTAAGGTTGATGTAATTTTGCACTCGCTTACTTCTTCTACCGATATGAATGCCAATATCAGTTACTTAGGCACTCAAATGAATACTTGGGTTGTATTTGCCAACAGGTTTGGAACAGAAGGTATTTTTGAATACTCAGGATTTGTTCAGATTATAAATCCTGCTGGAACTGTTGCAGAAAGAGCTGAAGGAAACAATGTATATGCGTATCGTAAACTCGGAATTTATTAAAAAAAAACACAAAACATGAAAAAAATATTGATTATAACGTTGTTTTTGAGCATTGTTCTTTCATCATTTGCGCAAACAACCAACAAAACTTATTTTCTAACCACAAACGTGTTGTCGCCTTTGGCGGGTTTGAACAAAAATAGTGCTGCTGCCAATGTGTTAGTTCCTTTACTTTCAAATTTGGAATATGGACTTACGCTAAGTGGCGGATATTTAAAGAATTATCATGCTCTTGAAGCTCGCTTAACTTACGGAAAATCGAACGATTACAATGCTATTCCGCAAGTTCAAGTTGCTTATCATTTTTTTGTATTCGATTACTTAAAGCAAAACCAAAGTGGCTGGTACATAGGCGGTACATCGAGGTACTGGTTGTACCACAACAAATATACAGAGCAAAATTTGAACAACATTAGTTTAAATTTAACGTTAGGTTATGCTTGGAAGAAAAACAGAATGATGTACGATTTACGTATAAATCAGCCGCTTACTATTTATTCAGCTTCTTCGGTCGAAAATACAAAAGCGGGGTTTGATTTCAACTTTTCGCCAATGCCTCAGTTTTTACCAGTGTTGCCATTTTTAAGTTTCAATATTGGTTATCAATTCAAACAACAATCGCAAAATTAGTTGAATTTTTAGAGTCTGATTACTAATAGCTTACTAAAACTATATTTTAAGAAGCTTCTATACATTTTTGTAATACAAAAAAAAGAATAAAAAAGCAGTAAAAGAATCCTTTCTTTTGCTGCTTTTATTGTTTATATTTATATTTTTGCGACAATGGAATTGCATTAAAAAAACAACAAAAGCGAATAGTGGTTTCTTTAAGTGCTTGAAAAATAAAATGTATTATAAAATTTAGTTCACAACACTTAAAACAAATGAACTCCGAAAAATTCAAAACTAGAATAGATTTACTCGATATTATTAGAGGCTTTGCTATTGTATCCATCATGTTGTTGCACAATATCGAACATTTTGATGTCTATTTTTTTCCTGAAGATTTACCAAGTTTGATAAAGTCTTTGGATAAAGTAATTTGGGATTCGATGTTTTTTATGTTTGGTGGAAAATCTTATGCCATTTTTGCGTTAATGTTTGGTGTTACTTTTGCCATTCAACTCACCAATCAAGAAAACAAAGGGAAATCTTTTAGAGGACGATTTGCATGGCGCATGTTCTTATTGTTAGGTTTTGGTATATTAAATTCGGCATTTTTTCAAGGCGATATTTTAGCTATTTATGCCGTTGTGGGCTTGTTGCTCATTCCGTTGTCTAAAATGAATGAAAAAGCAATTCTGATTACTGCTTCTTTCTTAATGTTGCTGCCTTTTGAATGGTGGAATCTGTTTTATGCCATTCAAAATGCTTCAGAGCAAATAAATGACCCTACATCGTGGACATATTTTGCTAAAATGATGGAATATATTCCTGAAAAATCGTTCGTAAATACTGCTTGGGGCAATTTAACCAACGGAAAAATTGCCGTATTGATGTGGAATTGGGAAAATGGACGTTTTTTTACAATTCTCGCCCTTTTCTTGTTTGGATATGTTTTGGGCAAACGAAACTTGTTTCAATGGACTGATGCAAGCAAGCGGTTTTGGCGAAAAACATTACTTATTGCACTAAGCGCATCGGTGCCATTGCTTCTTATTCAACACAACCTTAACACGTTAATAGAAAGCGACATAATACGAAGGTCGGTTACTACCATTGAAACTGCTTGGACTAACTTTGCACTCATGGTAATCATTGTTTCGAGCCTAACGCTTTTGTTTCAAATAAAAAATGTTGGTAAAAAACTAATGTATTTTTCGGCATTTGGCAAAATGAGTTTGTCCAATTACATTCTGCAATCCATGATAGGCTCAGCAATATACTATGGTTGGGGACTGGCTATGTATCAATATACTGGAGCTACTTATGGCATTTTTATTGGTTTAGTTTCGGTGCTAATTATTGGAAAACTTTGTGTTTTGTGGTCGAAAAACTTTAAACAAGGACCTTTTGAAACCTTATGGCACAAAGCTACTTGGATAAAAATAAATGAATAGTCTGAAGGTAGCTTTGGATAACTTCTGTAATTTCTAAAAAAAAATAATTGTATGAAAACACTACATTTTACCGTTTTACTTTTGTTGATGCTTTCCAATCACTTTTTATATGCACAAGATTGGGCTAATACCGAGCGTTTTAGGCAAGAAAATGAAATGTTCAAAGTATCACAAAATAAGGAAAACCGCATAGTATTAATGGGCAATTCCATTACCGAAGATTGGAGTAAGTTTTCGCCCGAGTTTTTTCTAGGAAAACCCTATATTAACAGAGGAATTAGCGGACAGACAACTCCCAAAATGTTGTTTCGATTTAGAGCCGATGTTATCAATTTGAAGCCCGCATTGGTGGTCATTTTGGCTGGAACCAATGATATAGCACAAAATACCGGTTTTTCTACCTTGCCTATGATAATGGACAACATCATTTCGATGGCTGAATTGGCTAAAGCAAACAAAATTAAAGTTGTACTTTCGTCGGTTTTGCCTGCTTTTGATTATCCATGGAAACCCGGACTTGAGCCTGCTCAAAAAATAGAAGACTTAAACAATATGATAAAAGAATATGCTTTGGCTAACAAAATAATCTACCTCGATTACTATTCGTCGATGGTAGATGAGCGCAAAGGTCTTAAAAAAGAATTTACTTACGATGGCGTACACCCAAACAAAGCGGGTTATTTGCACATGGAGCCTCTTTTGGAAGCGGCTATAAAAAAAGCTTTGAAATAAACACAGGGGCTAAGTTAATTTGAGGCAAACTTTTTTGCAACTAAAAAGATTTTTAAGCATTTAGAGAAACGAAATATGTAATCTAATTGGGTTCGCTACTTAAAAATATATCCATGCCCCAGTTTAATTCCATTTAAAGGAGTGCAAACAATCGAATTGTATATCTTACTTAACTTAGTGATTGAAAAAAAAGTTACAAAGTCCTAAAGTGGTTATTGTAAAAACTAGTAAATCAAAGTGTTTCAAAAAGTCGTCTTTGGAGGATTTAGTGGCAAAACTCATGAAAATTTACCTTTTAACTAACCAACATTGCCAAAGTTTGAATCTTTGGCAATGTTATTTTCAAGAAAAACCTAAAAAAACAGACGAAAACAAGGTATTTTTGCATGAAAAGGCTGTTTTTAGGTGCGGCAAGCCACTTTTTGGGCATGGCAAGCAATTTTATAGTAAAAAAGTGCAATTTTTAGTCGGCGGCACAAAGCTTTGACTTGATGATACGAAGCTTTGTCGCGATGATATGAAACTTTGTCGTGATGATTCGAAGCTTTGTCGTGATGATTCGAAGCTTTGTCGTGATGAACCGATGGTTTGCTGCGGCGGCACGGAGGTTTGTTGCGGCGGCACGGAGGTTTCGCATTAAAAATAGTGTGCCATCGAAACAAACGCTAATGCCCGCAAACAAAGGCTTTGAGCCACCAAAACAAGCCTATTTACCACCAAAACAAACCTATTTATCGCCCAAAACCAACTAACTTATCACCAAATTCAAACTTTGAGGCAGTAAAATAATCCTAGTTGCCACCAAATTAAGAATGAGCAGCAATTTGATATTCCGGCACATGTAGAGACAACGCATGCGTTGTCTCTACGGTGTGTGGGTATGCCACCAAAAAACAAAAAAACATTTACTGTTCACCGTTGAAACATTGAACATTATTTTGTATCTTTGCCAAAAAAAGAACTCCAATGGAAAGTTTAACAATATATGTAAAGAAAAAAGAACAGATAGATTTACTTTATCAGTTTTTGCAGCATTTAGATTTTGTAGTAATGCCTTCCGAAAAAAAGCAAAAAGAAAATAATACCGAGTATAATTTCTTTCAATCGGCTGGTTTGTGGCAAAATAGAGAAATAACGCACGAAGAAATAAGAGCCAAAGCATGGAAAAAAATATAGTTCTTTGCGATACCAATATTTTGATTGAATTTTATAAAAACAATCCAAATATAGTTGCTCAATTGAATAAAATCGGTGCCGAAAACATAGCCATAAGCGCAGTATCGGCAGGCGAATTATTGTTTGGTGCGCTCAATAAAAGAGAAGTACTTGCTATAAAAAAAGATATAGAGCATTTAATATTGTTGCACACAAACGATTTGGTAAGCAAAAAATTTATGGAACTGATGTTTACCTATTCCAAAAGTCATGGATTAGCCGTTCCCGATGCACTTATTGCAGCTACTGCTATGGTAAATTAAATCCCTCTTTATACTTTAAACATGAAAGACTTTAAATTCATTGAGAACTTATTTTTCTATAAGTAAAACTATCATTTTTTGATAATTGGACGATGCAGTAATGAAACTTTTGATTTTATTTTTTACCAGAAAAAGAATCAAATTTTTTGGCATCTTCGCCAAAATCTGCACGTTGCAATGCAAAATCTAAAATAATATTGGTATCTAATAGTACTCTTCTCATATTATTTGCTCACAATTGCATTGTACCTTGCTTGGTCGGAGTCAATTAAGGGAAAATAGCCAAACCATTTATTAATAAATTCTTCGGCTTCTTTCTCTTTTATATCTTGCTCGTTTTCTGGCTTATATAAAATGACTACTTCTACTTTTTTCGATTTCATTTTTTGAAAATTAGGAATTTGTATCATTCCATTATCCAAAATGGTTGTTTCAAATCTAACTGCATCCATTTTTTTTTTTTAATTTTAAATCATACTTTGCACAAAGATACAATTTTCTTGGCAACAAAACAAAGAATTGGCAATTAGCGGCAGAAAAAACAAAAAACATTCATCATTCACCCTTGAAACATTAAACATTATTTTGTATCTTTGTGGGGAATATTTTTAAAATTTAAAACGAAATGGAAAATTATTTAAACCATATTACAATTCATTCCGATATACGCTTTGGCAAGTCTTGCATAAAAGATACACGCATTGCGGTAAGTGATATTTTAACATGGCTGGCATCGGGTATGACAATGGAAGAGATTTTAGAAGATTATCCGGAATTAAATAAAACACATATTTACGCTGCGTTACAATTTGCCGCAAGGCGCGAAGAAGTTACCAAAATACTGAATACAAATTATGAAACTGTTGCTTGATGCCAATTTGTCGTGGCGTTTAGTTCCAAAACTAACCCCCTATTTTAGTGAAGTAGTACACATAGATTTACTGATACAGGGGCGTAACGTTATCGTATCAATAGCTAAATATTCTCACTTGGAATATAAAAGATAAATTAAAACGTTTGACCGAGAAAATTAAAACCAAAGTATATAAATACGAATTTTTGAAGCAATAAGGATAAATGAGCAAATAACTTAAATATAGTTAAAAAATAGAATATTTTTGACAAAGCTATTTT
>DZBP01000150.1 GCA_022729915.1 Draconibacterium orientale
TTTCGCGACATCGAAGAAATAAAAAGTATTTATAGAATTAACCATTGTTTATTTTGAGTTCTTTTAATTACTTTTTTGTTTTGAATAATCTGAAAATCAATTCCATAGCAAAAGCAACTGCTAGAAAAATAACTACAAAAGTTATAAATTCTATAAATATTTGTCCATTTTTTATGCGCACTGTAAGTTCTTTATTTTCAGGTATATTTAAAAAATTTAAAGCAAAAGGCATAAGTAAATAAGTAAACCCAAATGCCGCTAAAAAATAAATAATACTTAAAGGATTACTTTTTTTACGAGTTTTCATAGTATTTAAAACTTTAGAAGTAAATATTTTTTTATAGATAATCTACCGAATTTTCATAATTTTTTACAAAAGGAGCTATTGCTCTTTCATAAATTCCTTGCACATAAGCAATTGCCATTCCATAGTTCGTAATCGGAATATCAAGTTTTGTTGCAGGATTAAGTCTGTTTATGAGTTGCTTACGTGTAATCATGCAACCGCCGCATTGAATAATCAACGCATATTCCGAAATATCTCTTTCGAGCTTATTTAAACCTGCAACTACATCAAAATCAAGCTTTTTGCCAGTAAAATTTGAAATCCAGCGTGGAATTTTAATACGACCAATATCATCGCACGATACATGGTGCGTGCACGATTCGAGCATTAAAATTCTATCGCCATCTTTAAGTTCGCTAATTTTTGGTGTTCCTTTTAAATAATTGTCAAAATCGCCTTTCATTCTGGCTAATACAACGCTAAAACCAGTTAATGGAATGTTTTTTGGAATAGAAGCGTCAGCTTTTAGGAAAATTTGACTATCTGTTATTGCCAATTTTGGTTTAATTCCTGTTTTCCGTAAAAATGCATCAACTTCTCGTTCTTTTAAAACTATTGCAATTGCGTCATTATCAAGTATATCGCGAATTGCTTGAATTTGCGGCAAAATTAAACGTCCGGCAGGTGCTTCAATATCGATAGGTGTAATCAAAAGCACAATATCTCCATACGAAATTAAACCACCAAGCATTGTCGGAATTTTATATGCCGATTCCGGAATTGTTTGTTTAATAAGTTTTATAAGATTCTCTAAATTTATTGGATTAAAAGTACTAAATTCTAAAGGAGTATGCCCAGTTTTCTGTTCTAAGAAAGCTAAAAATTCATTTGTAGCTTTAATTTCGTCAGATTTATTATGGATTATTAGATAAGGAGTATCCAAAGCCTCAAATTTATCTATTAATTCTTGCTCAAAGCTTCCGAAAGTATTAGAAATTACAACCAAAATGGCTAAATCAATCACTTGAATGGTCTCAAGCGTTTTTTCAATGCGCTGATTTCCCAATTCGCCTACGTCATCAATTCCGGCAGTATCCACAAGAACCACAGGACCAAAGCCGGTTATTTCAAACGATTTTTTTACAGGGTCCGTTGTAGTGCCAGCAATTTGCGAAACAATCGCAATTTCTTGCCCTGCAAGCAAGTTGATAAGCGAACTTTTCCCATTATTTCGGCGTCCGTAGATTCCGATATGAGGTTTAATTTCTTTGCCTTTCGTCATTTTAGTGCATGCCATTTCTTTATTGAAGCTAAAAAAATTGTCGCTCTGCGTTATGTTTGAACGAATAAAATATTTACCAACAATTATCTTTTAATAGTTTGATTAACAATAAAATAAAAGTATAGAAAATATTACATGTTTATAATTTTGGAAGCACACTCGGCGCTAACTTTATAAAAAATATCTTCTTCTTCGCCTTTTAGAGTTAACGTTTTTTCGTCGAAGTGAATCAAGTGCATACCTTTATTTTCACCCATCAAAAAGGCATTACCTTGTTCGTCGATTCGTAAAACACTCAACGTTAGACTAATATTTTTTATATGTTGAAAAATTTCTGAAATTTTTTCAGAGTTGTCATATTCTGCTTCAATCTCTTGAACTACGCGAGCAATTCCTCTTTTTTTGTCAATAATTTTAGGCTCACTACTTAATTTTATTTCCCTAAATTTCCAATCGTCAGATAATTTTAAATTGGTAATTAAACCACCTTGAGTCTCTTCTTTATCAATGATTTCAGAGGCTGGAATAAAGAAAAGTTTAGTTTTTCTGTCTTTTAGTTCAATAAATGGCACATCTTTTTTGCCCACTCGCGAAAAAAATTCTGCTACTTGCTTAATCATAATTTCAAGTTATTTATATTTTGTTATAATTTTAATAGTTGAACTTGCTTTTGTTCTTTGAATAAATTTCATCAAAAATAAGAAAATTTGAAATAATTAAAAAATCATTTGTAAAAAAAATGAAAAGGTTGTTTCTCTTTGGTAAAATTAAAATGTTAACATTTTATAAGTTGCTGAAATTTAAATATTTAACAGATTTATTTTTCTCTCGAATTTATAATTTTTCTTTAAAGAAATACTTTTTTCAATAAAACAGCTAAAAAATTCTGTAATTTGAAAAACTTTCTTTTAAAAATAAATTTTTTTTGTTACATTTGAAATATTTTAAAACATAAGTAATGAACCAAATTAAATTTTGCCAAGTGCTTAAAATTTATTTAATTACAAAAATGCTTGTTCTAATTAAAATAGCACTAGTGCTTAATTTCAAAATATGAAAAGAGTTTATAATAATGATTTGAAATTAGTATATTTAGGATAAATTTTTATCAAAATATTTTAATAATAATACACACAAAATTTTAGTTATGAAAAAAAATTTTACGCTTTTATTGTTGCTTTTTATTTTTATAAAACCCTCTTTTGCAGACGAAGGCATGTGGATTCCACTTCTGTTGGGAAAAAATATAGAAGATATGCAAAAAAAAGGACTAAAGCTCAGTGCTGAAGATATTTATAGTATCAACAACTCGAGTTTAAAAGATTTAGTCATGATTTTTGGCGGCGATTGTAGTGCAACGCTTATCTCTTCAGAAGGTTTGATAATTACCTCACATCAATGTAGTTACAGTGCTGTTACTTTGCTTAGCGAATGCAAAACCTGCCAAGTTGATTATTTACAGAATGGTTTTTGGGCTGAGCTAACTTCTTATGAATTACCCGTTCCAGGGCTTTCTGTTCGATTTTTAGTACGTATGGAAAGAGTTACAGACCAAATTTTGAAGGACATTCCCAAAGATGCTACTGAAACAGAACGCAACAAAATCATTGAGCGAAAAATGGGACTTGTTGCAAATAATTTTGTTCAAAATACAGATTATGAAGCTGTTGTGAAACCATTTTTTTATGGAACAGAATATTATCTGTTTGTAGAAGAAGTTTTTGACGATATTCGTTTGGTGGGTGTGCCTCCACTCTCGGTTGGGGCATTTGGAGGAACAACCGATACTTGGAAATGGCCTCGCCACTCGGGCGATTTCGGATTATTTAGAATTTATGTTGATAGAAAGACCAATAAACCAAATGGTTATGAGTCTCACAATATTCCTTACAAGCCTACCGATCATGCTCAGATTTCGCTTAAAGGAGTGAAAGAAAATGATTTTGTGATGACTTTGGGCTTCCCAAATAAAACCGAAGTGCACGAAACTTCTTATGGACTTGAACTTTTGATAGATAAATTGAATGCACACAAAGCAAACTTGCGAAAAACCAAGTTAAATATAATGAAAAGTGCAATGGATACAAGCTTAATTATAAGTCAAAAATACAATTTAAATTATTCTATTTGGGACGCTTTTTGGAAAAAGGCAATTTATCAAAACAAAGGATTAATTGAATATCAGGCAATTAATAAGAAACGTACTCAAGAGCAAGAATTTATGAAGTGGGCAAAAATGAATCCTGCTACTGAAGAAGAATATAAAAATTTAATGGATAATTATGATCAACTTTATAGAAAAATATCCGAACACCGGTTGGCATTGGAGTATATTAATGAAATTATGGCTTCAATAGATTTGTTAAGATATGCCAAAAAACTTCAAGGTTTGTTAGAAATTTCGTCGTATAATTTTCCAGTTCATGAGCGTGCTTTTATTTTAGGGCGTGCCACCGGGCAGCTTCGCGAGGAAGGCAAAATAATTATGAACGATTACGATGAAACGGTAGATAAACAAATTATGAAGGCTTTTCTTAAATTGTATCGTGATAGCATAAATGAGTCTTTTCACCCCAAATTTTTTAAGCGAATAAAAAAGGATTTTGGTGGAAATATTGATGTTTTTGTGGATTCGGTTTATGCAAAATCAATGATAGCAAAGCCAAAAAAGCTAGGCTCTTTTTTAGTGCGTTTCGACCCTGCAATTGCTGGTGAATTGCGTGAAGACCCAATTTTTCAGATTTTTAAAGAATTTAGTATCGAAGAGTGGCGAGAAATACGTCCTGAATATTTTGAAATTTTAGAACAGATTAACATCTTGAATCGCAAGTATATAACAGGTTTAAGGCAAATGAACAAAGAAAAAGATTTGTACCCCGATGCAAATGGCACGATGCGAATTTCGTATGGAAAAGTGAAATCGTATGTAGGTTCTGACGCTGTAAATTACAAATATTATACTACTTTGAAAGGTTTTATTCAAAAATCTGTTCGTACCTATTTATCTGAAAATTCAGATTATAAAATACCCGAAAAATTATATGAGTTGAACAGTAAAAATGATTTTGGCGATTATGCCGATACTAATGGAGATATGCCTGTTGCTTTTTTGACCGATTTGCATACTTCTGCCGGAAATTCAGGCGCACCTGTGTTTAATGCCTATGGCGAATTGATTGGTTTAGTGATAGATAGAAATGCCGAAGGAGTTATGAGCGATATTATTTATAATCCACAAAAATGCCGAACCATTGTGCTCGATATTCGTTTTATCTTATTTATAATTGAAAAATATGGTGAAAAATCGAGTTTAATTCAAGAGATGACAATTTTTTAATTAATAGAATTTAAATAAAAAAACGAGCATTATGTTGCTCGTTTTTTTTCATTTTATTCGAATAAATTTCCTTGCTCAATATTTTCATCGTCAGGGCGTTCGATTAAGAAATCTTTCATTTCTTCATTGAAAGAAAGTACTTGTTCTTCGGTTATAATTGGTTCTAAACCAATTATTTCGGCTATTGTATAATTTGCAATACGTTTTCCGCGTGCTTTGTGCGATTTTACAGCAATAAAATTTGTGCAATCTACTATCAATTCTTCTTTATTTCTATCCGAACCGCCAAATTTAACTTTTATTCGTGCAAATTTATCGTCGCTCAAATGGATTAATTTTGAACTAGGATGCTCACCTATAATTGATTGAGGTCTATCACTTTCCTCTATTTCAAATCGTTTCAAATAATAAAACTCTTGCTCGCTATCATAAAACGCAAGAGTAAAGACTTTGCCAACTTTAAATTTTTCGATTTTAACAATTCCTATATCAAAGCGATTTGTTAACTCAAAACCAGTCAAATGATAAGTTCCGTCTTCATAAAACACTAAAATCTTATCATTTCCTTTAAATTCACCTAAATAATCACCTCTTTCGTCGATATTGAGCCTTAAAACGGTGCTATCGAACCAAATTTTTCGCCCACCGAGAGTAGAAATGCCACTTTCTTTTAGAATAATTTTATGAACAGAGTGTTTTGTTAGAATATTTCCAATAGATGCACGCCCTTTGATGCTAACTTCGCTGAAATTAAATTCAAAATTTAACGTTTTAATTCTTGGTTTTGGCTTCAAACTAACTTTTATCGTTTCTGCTTCGCCATTTGGGTTTGCCGTAAAATATAGCACTTTTGAGTTTGCCGAAGCTTGCGTTAAATTGTATTCTTTATCGCGGGTTGTACCTTTAACAAAAAACCTTTTTACCAAAGTATTTCCTGAACTTCCGTCTAAATAAACAGCATTATAAATAGTTCTCTCATCATTTTTTTTGAAAACATCAATATGAATAATGTCTTTGCCAACAAAGACTTTGTCAGCAATTTTTGTTATCAAATAAGTTCCATCTCTTCTAAATGCTATAATGTCATCAATATCAGAACAATCACAAATATATTCGTCTTTTTTTAATCCTGTTCCAGCAAAACCTTCTTTTCTATTCACATAAAGCTTTTCGTTTGCAGCCACAACTACAGTTGCCTCAATTACGTCAAAATTGCGCAATTCTGTACGTCTTTCTTTACCATCACCGTATTTATTTTGTATTTTTTGGTAAAAATCAATAGCATACTGAGTCAAATGATTCAAATGATAATCTACTTCTCTTATTTCGTCCTCAATCTTTTTTAAATTTTCATCAGCTTTGAAAGCGTCGAAACGCGAAATTCGTTTAATTTTAATTTCAGTTAAACGAGCTATATCTTCCTCTGTAACAGCTCTATTCAATGTCGGCTTGAAAGGTTCAAGTCCTTTGTCGATAGTTTCGATAATATCTTCCCAAGTTTCGCATTCTTCAATGTCGTTGTAGATTCTATTTTCGATAAATATTTTTTCCAAAGAAGTATTGTGCCAAGCTTCAGCAAGTTCAAATTTGCGGATTTCGAGTTCTCTTTTTAAAAGTTGTTTGGTATTATTTGCCGAAATTCTAAGAATCTCTTTCACCCCAATAAAATAAGGTTTGTCATCGTCAATAATGCAAGCATTTGGCGAAATTGAAATCTCACAATCGGTGAAAGCATAAAGGGCATCAATAGCCATATCGGGCGAAGTTCCGGGAATTAAATGTACCAGAATTTCAACATTTTCCGAGGTATTGTCGTCAATTTTTCTAATTTTGATTTTCCCTTTATCGCTTGCTGCAATGATAGATTCTATAAGGCTTCCGGTTGTTTTTCCAAAAGGAATATCGACAATTTTGAGTGTTTTTTTGTCTTCTTTTAAAATTTTTGCTCTAATGCGCACTTTTCCGCCTCTCAATCCATCGTTATACTTTGAAACATCAGCAAATCCGGCTGTTTGAAAATCAGGATAAAGTTCAAAGTCATTACCTTTTAAATGTGCTATTGAAGCATCAATTAGCTCATTAAAATTATGCGGTAAAATTTTTGATGCTAAGCCAACAGCAATTCCTTCAACACCTTGTGCTAAAAGGAGAGGAAATTTTGCCGGTAAATTTATGGGTTCGTTATTTCTTCCGTCGTATGAAAGTTTCCAAATGGTCGTTTTTGGATTAAAAAGTACGTCAAGAGCAAATTTTGACAAACGAGCTTCAATATAACGTGGTGCAGCAGCATTGTCGCCTGTGAGAATATTTCCCCAGTTTCCTTGCATGTCGATGAGCAGTTCTTTTTGCCCTAAATTTACAAGAGCCTCACCAATCGAAGCATCGCCGTGAGGGTGAAACTGCATTGTATGACCTATGATATTTGCGACTTTGTTGTATCTTCCATCGTCCATTCGCTTCATTGAATGCAAGATACGACGTTGCACAGGTTTCAAACCATCGGAAACGTGTGGAACTGCCCGTTCTAAAATTACGTACGAAGCGTAATCTAAGAACCAGTTTTTGTACATTCCAGAAATATTTTTTACATGATGCAGCTCAGATTTACTATCATTATGTTGGTCTTCAAGTATTTCTAAGTTTTCGTCGTCG
>DZBP01000030.1 GCA_022729915.1 Draconibacterium orientale
CATTAACCATTAAAAAAAACATTAAACATTAAAAAAAACATTAAACATTAAAAAATATGAGTTTATATAAATTAGCAAATGTTCACCCCGACGCAAAAATAGGCGAAGGAGTTATCATAGAGCCTTTTGCAACAGTAATGGGCGATGTAGTAATAGGCGACGGCACATGGATAGGACCTAATGCCGTAATTATGGACGGAGCACGTATAGGTAAACATTGCCAAATCCACCCGGGAGCAGTAATTTCAAATATACCGCAAGATTTAAAATTTTCGGGCGAAAAAACTTATGTAGAAATTGGTGATTATACCAACATAAGAGAATGTGTAACCATCAACAGAGGCACCGTACAACGCAACTTGACCAAAGTAGGAAGCCACACGCTAATCATGGCATACTCGCACTTAGGACACGATACCTTTGTAGGCGACCACGTAGTAATTGTAAATAGCTGCCAAATAGCGGGTGTTGTGGACATCGAAGACTGGGCTGTAATAGGCGGACAAAGCGGCATTCATCAATTTTCGCGCGTAGGAGCACATTCCATGACTGCTGGCGGAACGGTTATACGAAAAGACATTCCGCCTTACGTAACTGCCGGAAGAGATCCGATTTCATTTTTAGGAATAAACTCTACCGGACTTAAACGCAGAGGCTTTAGTACCGAAAAAATGAGATACATACAAGATATTTACCGAATTATTTTTCAAAAAAAACTCAATTACAAATCGGCTCTCGAAAAAGTAGAAAAAGAATTTGAGGATTCGGAAGAAAAAGCAAACATAGTGAATTTTATTCGCAGTGCTACTCGTGGTATCATCAAAGGTTTTAACGACTAAGAAATGCAACTTGAGCTTGTTGGAAAAGTAAAAAACTACAAGCAATAGACGTTGTAATTGATTGATTATCAACTTTGCCAAAGTTTAAAACTTTGGCAAAGTAAAGTATTTACACAACTTCAAGTTTCTATAAAAATAAAAATCACTTTTTAATTATTTTAATATACTGAAATTTAGAACACTCCTCTTTCCCTTGTGTTTTTTTAGAATATACAGGTCCTTGAATTAAAATAACAGAAGGCGCAAACACAACACTCTGAGTATCCAATTCATACGATGAAATGGATTTAATAATTTTAGATTGCATATCTTCGGCTCTTTTTTTTGCAATGCTTTGGCTATATTCTTGGGCTGTCATCGGCGACATACTGCTTTCAATTTGTAGGGTAACATTTCCTTTCTTCAATATATAATTCGCCAAGCTTTCGATAAAAACATGGTATTGCTTTGATTGAACAGCTCCATCGGCTGCCAAAAACCCAAAATACTCTGAATACTGTTCTACTTTGGGTTCGGGAATTACGTCCACAGCATTGAACATAACTGTCAAAACAACAGGCTGAGCTTCATTTGCCGAAGTATAAACAATAATTTTTTCGGTAAATTCGCCCAGAGGTTTGTTTTCTGGTTTTAACGTTACTTCTACAAAGCCTTTATCTTGCCGTTCGATGGAAGTTTTAGTCCAATTGAGCTGCAATGCTTCGCTATCGGAATAAACTTTCGAAATCTGAACAATTCCTTGCGTTTTATTCTGAAAATTAAAACGGTATTTCGATTCACCTCCACTTTGCAACACATAACCAAAATTGAAGGTTTCTTTATTGAAAATAATTCCCACTTGCGAATAAATAAACCCCGAAAACAAAAGTAAATATAGTAATAGTAAAGATTTTTTCATGGTAAAACAAGGTTAAAGTATGAATTATCAATTATTTATTCATTCATTTATTTCAAAGACTTCATGTTAATTTTCTTTTTAGTAGTGTTTATAAATTGAGAAAAACGAATGGTAGTAAAAATAATATTGCCCAGAAAAACAACGCCCCAAATGACAAAAAACAAAATAGCAGCTATCATTTTGTGTGTAAGCAAAATAGTATCGGTAGCTTGATATTGATACGTGGGGCTAAAGAACGCAAAAATAGGCAATAGCGTGAAAGCCAAACAAATAAGAACTACTTCCTTGTAACAAAAAGTTCGTTCTACTTTTAAAGCTTTTGTATCGTTAAAAACTTCTAACTTACCGCAAGTAATGCCATTGAGATAATGAAATTTTTCGGCAGTAAAACGAAAAAGCGGTCCTTTGAAAGTAATGTACGTGTCTGTTTTCTGCAATACTTTGATGCGTGTATTTTCGCATTCGTTTGCAAAGTCAGTCAATAAAGTTTCAGTAAATCCTTTGTTAGCCAATTCATTACTAACTAGATACGTTTTTTTAATATGTGCCATATTTTTGGAGGTTTGAGGGTATAATTGCAATTAAAAATAGTTTATTTTGTGCTAGTTACAAAAGAAAAAGCTAATTCCAATCAATAATTGCTTTGAAAATTATTTTTTGAGAGTCTTTATTGAAAGCTTCAAAAATATCGGAAGTTTCGTTGAGTTTTTCTCTAAAAATAGTAATTGTGTCGTCAAATTTCGCTTCAGCTAAGAAGGATAATGTTATTTCTTTAATCCATCTATTTTCAAATTCGCTTTTTGAGTAGCAATCGAGTAAATATTCTACGTATTTTGCGTTATTTACGTGTTTATTTACATCAATATCGGAGTATTTAATGTTTTTTTGAAAAACTAACTTTTTATTTTCGGTTAATGCCGAAATTTTGTCGGGCGTTTCCGAAAGAGCCTCTTCATCTGGGTGATAATTGATAGGAATGGGCAAACTTTCTACACTTGTTGCACGCATTGTGTTGGCATTGACTAAAAGCCAAGCGGTTGTAACTTTGGCAAAAACTTCATCATTTTGATTGTAAAAAAGTAAGTCTCTCAACGAAAAAAGTCGATGTTGTCGTTTAGGCCACGTTTTGATACGAATGCTTTCGCCAAATTTAGGATAGCTGAGTATTTTAACTTTTACCCACGAAAGCACCCAAAATAAATTCCATTGCTCTAAATCTTTTCTACCTACATATAAGCTTTCAGCATGTTCAGCAGCAATGTCTTGAATGTAATTAAATAGTGCATTTGCTTTGAGTTTATTTTCTGAGTCAAACTCATAAACCGATAGTTTTTGTTGCTTTTCAAAAGTTTTTACCATTCTCTTCGTTTGTGTAATCTTAACCAAACAATAGTCGCGTTTTACTTCACTTAACCAGAATATGCCAGAACTTTGTTAATGTTTCTTTGATACAATTAATGTATTAACTGCTAATCTATCATTAAGTTGTAACTTGCTACTACGATAAAGTATATTGAGCTATTGTAACTAAAAATAATGGTGTAAATTTAAGAAAAGAAAAACAAATTTCAAAAAAAATAAAAGTGAAACGTGAAAGAATAACTCAAAAAACAATAATCGTTTCGCTTTTCACTTTTATTCATTTATTTATTACCCAAAAAGAGGCACTAATTGAGGTTCCAATTGAGTTTGATACTTTTCTTTTTTAGTAAGTACTTCGGTAGTGATAGCTTTGAACTTATACCCGAGTTTGCTGTAATGTTCTAACACTTTAGGTAAAGCAAAAAGCATATTTTTTTTAGCTTTGATGGAATCATGAAAAACAATCACCGAGCCTTCGCGAGTATAATTCAGTGCATTTTGTAAGCACTGTTCTGGCGAAATGCGACTATCATAATCGCCTGTGAGCACGTCCCACATTACAATATTGTATTTTTTAGTAAGCGTAGCTTGCTGAGTTCTAGTAATTTTGCCATAAGGCGCTCTAAATAAAGAAGAATGTATCAAAGCATCGGCTTTTTCTACATTTCTGAAGTAAACAAAATTAGGAGTTGACCAACCTTTGAGGTGATTGTATGTATGATTACCAACTGAATGCAATTTGTTTTTAACCTCCATAAACAAATCCGGATATTTCTCCACATTTTCACCTACACAAAAGAACGTAGCTTTAGCATTATATTCGTCTAAAATTCTTAAAATTTTAGGAGTAGTTTCGGGTATTGGTCCATCGTCGAAGGTCAAATATATAATTTTTTCGTGCGTAGGAATGCGCCATGTTAAATTAAACAAAAGCTTGGTTATGAGTGCTGGAGGACGTACTATAAACATAATCTGTGTCTTTTTATAAATAATACCTTATTGTAATTGAAGCATAGAGCTGCCTTTAATTTTTGTACTTGTTTTTCTATGATGTATTGCCTACCTAAATGGTTGCGTAGCGAATCAAAAAAAAATTGTTTGCAAAAATAGTAAATTGTTTGTTTCAAATTTACGTAAAGAGCTTATTTTTAGAATATTTAACGAATTGAAATTTATCCCAAAATCCAAACTTCTGAAAAAAATAGGTTGATGAAGAATGTTAAAAAAGTTAAATTCCATGAAATTTATTCGAATAATTTCTCAAATAAAAACAACTTTAAAGTTTTTTGTATTTTTATATTACGATTAAATAAAATTTAACAGTACATAAAACACAATAAATCTGAATATTACAGATGTAAAATAATAAAAACTTTAAAAATATACTAAAAAATTTGGTGAAACAAAAAAAACAGTTTACATTTGTTCTCAAATAAGAATAATTCTTACTAAGGAATAATTATGATTAATATTCGTAAAATACTAAATAATAATAATTTGAAAATAACACCTCAACGTTTAGAGGTATTAAATGCTGTGAGTAAATTAAAAAATCACCCAACAGCAGAAAATATTATTGAGCTAGTCCGAACAAATAACCCAAATATTGCAGTAGGCACTGTGTACAAAACGCTCGAAACATTTGTAAATAACGGCATAGTAAAAAAAATGGAAACAAGCGACGGAACTATGCGCTATGATGCTATCACAGAGCAACATCACCATTTGTACTGCAAAGATTCGGCTAAAATAGAAGATTATTTTGATGACGAGCTAAATGCTTTGCTTCAAAATTATTTTAAGGAAAAATCGATTCCAAATTTTAAAATAGAAGATATTAAACTACAACTTATTGGCAAGTTTGAGCAATAAGTTTGTAAAATAAATTAAAATTCAAAAACAAAAAACATGAAACAAAAAAGTATCGAATTACTAAACAAAGCAGTAGCCGATGAACTTTCGGCAGTTCATCATGTATTTCCATTTTCATTGCGATAATTTGGGTTACGACCTAATATATAATTTGTTCAAAATGACCGCTATATAAGAAATGATGCACGTTGAAAAATTAGCCGACCGCATTTTATTTCTAAAAGGAGAAATAGAAATGAAACCGACTGAGGAAGTAAAAAAAATACACGACGTAAAGGAAATGTTGATTTTGGCTACACAAATGGAAGAAAGCAGCCAAAGAGATTACAATCTTTGGGCAAATGAATGCTCGCAAAATGCCGACAGTGTATCCAAAAAGTTGTTTGAACTACTTGTAGAAGATGAAGAACGCCATTTTGACCAGTTTGATACTGAACTAGAAAATTTAATAAAATTTGGCGACAATTATTTAGCACTTCAGTCCATCGAACGCAGCAAAAGCCGTGCAGCTAGACGTCAACCGGTAGAATAAAAATACACAAAAAATAAATAACTTACACCGCATTTTTTAAAAGTAAAAAATAATAAAAAGCATAAAAACTAACAAACAAATTTTTAAAGAGAATTAGAATAGAGCTATAAATAATTACTAAGCAAAAAAACGAAAAAGTATGGAAAACGAAGTAATTGCAATGCCACGCATTGGCGACAAAGCGCCAGAATTTAAGGCAATAACAACACAAGGAAACATCAGTTTTCCTTCAGATTACGATGGCAAATGGGTTATTCTTTTTAGCCACCCTGCTGATTTTACGCCGGTTTGTACCTCTGAGTTTATGACTTTTGCAAGTTTAGAAGACCAATTTGAGGCTCTAAATTGCAAATTAGTAGGTCTTTCGGTAGATGGATTGTTTAGCCACATAGCATGGCTGCGTACTATCAAAGAAAAGATAGAGTACAAAGGCATGAAGAATGTAGAGGTTAAGTTCCCTCTCATTGAAGACATTACAATGGAAGTAGCCAAGAAATACGGCATGATTCAACCTGGCGAAAGTAGCACAAAAGCTGTAAGAGCCGTATTTTTTATCGACCCCAAAGGTATTATCCGAGCTATAATTTACTATCCACTTTCATTGGGTAGAAATTTTGACGAATTGCTAAGAGCCTTAAAAGCAATGCAAACGGCAGATAAATTTCAAATAGCAACTCCGGCTGATTGGGTTCCGGGTGAAGATGTAATTGTTCCTCCAGCAGGCTCGTGCGGAGTAGCTAAAGAGCGTATGGAAACTAAATCGGACGATGTAACTTGCTATGATTGGTTCTTTTGCACACAAAAATTACCTCTCGAAAAATTGAATCAATAAAGATTGCAGTAAAAAATCTTAGAATACATTAATTTTAACTGATACGGTAACTCAAAGTTATCGTATCGGTAAAACACCTAACATTCAGCCGAATAAAAGCCTAATCATTTTCAAAATCATTTTCAAAAACATTTTCAAAAAAGCTAAAAAAAGCGACTTAAGTAAACACAAATCAAATAAAATTCTAAAAAACTAGAATAAATTCAAACCACTTGTTTTCTACACAAAAAATATTTATTTTTGTTTAAATTTTTAAATAAAAAACAACAAAATATGGTATTTGTAACCGGCGGAACGGGAATGCTTGGCGCCTATTTATTGTATTATCTTACACTTCAAAACGAACAAGTTGTAGCTATAAGACGCGAAAGCAGTAGCATGCAAGTGCTTGAAAACGTTTTTACAGCATTAAGCAAAAATACTAAACAGCAATTGGAAAAAATAAAATGGCATATTGCAGATATCAATGATTATCATTCATTAGTAGAAGCTATGCAAGGAAGTCGTCAGGTATATCATGCAGCAGCCATCGTTTCGTTTGATGCGCGCGATAAAAAACTCATGCTTTACAACAATGTACAAGGAACTGCCAATATAGTAACAGCCGCATTAGACCTCAAAATAGAAAAACTTTGCCATGTAAGCTCCATAGCTTCGCTTGGCGAAAGCACAGATAATGAAGCCATTGATGAAGAAAGCAAAAGTAATGGCTCAGCTAAGCGTTCGAACTACTCGCAAAGCAAATATTTGTCGGAAATGGAAGTTTGGCGAGGCATAAACGAAGGTTTAGAAGCTGTAATTGTAAATCCTTCGGTAATTTTGGGCATTGGCGACTGGAAAAACGGAAGCTCTTCGATGTTTTCGCAAGTAGAAAAAGGGTTTAAATTTTATACAAAAGGAGGCACCGGTTTTGTAGATGCCTCAGATGTGGCTCAATGTATGATAAAACTAACCAACAGCGAAATATCAAACCAACGATTTGTGTTAAACTCCGAAAATTTACCCTATCGCAAAGTTTTTGACTTGATAGCTGAAAATTTGAATAAACCTAAAGCTCAATATTATGCCAATAGATTTATGTCGGGTATTGCATGGCGCGCTTCGGGATTAATAAGTGCAATTTCAGGGAAAAAGCCATTACTAACAAAAGAGACAGTTTTGGCAGCAAACAATACAAAAGCCTACTCAAATAAGAAAATAAAGCAATCAATTGAACATGATTTTACAAAAATAGAAGATTCAATTAATGAAATAAGTCAATTTTTCGTAAAAAACAAAAACATCTAACTATTTAAATATAAACAGATTGTGTTTTATTTCTAAAAAAAAATCAAAAAAGAACAATTTTTTTTTACCAAACTATTGACTAAAAAGTAAATTTTACCTAACTTTACATTAGTTTTTTTATCGAATCGAATGTTTTAAGAGTAAAAAATAAATTAGAAAAGCACTCCTCAAAGCTAAAAAAAATGCTTTGAAAAGAAGCTTAAAATACGGAAAATACTATTTGCATTTTACTAAAACAATCGGATTAAGCACTAGTGCTGTTTAATTTGAAACAACTATTTTTGTTATCAAATAATTTCTAAGCACTTGGCAAATAAAATATAAGGTCAAAGACCTATTTTATTCGATACTTCTTAGCTATTAATTAGCGGCTTACGTTAATAAAAAGCGGACGAACTTTTGTAAGAATACTTACAATTAAATTTGGTTTACTATATATAAAGAATAAATTGACAAAACAATAAACATAAAAAATACTAGTTATGAGTTCAAAAACAGTAATATCTCCGGGCGAAAGGCTAAGAATAGAATTGAAAGACAGAGGAATAAAGCAAAAAGATTTTGCAAAGAAAATAGAAATTCCTTATACCATGCTCAATAAATTCATAAATGGTAACCGACCCGTAAAAGCAGACTTTGCATTACTATTAGAAAAATCACTTGAGATTGATGCCGACTATTGGTTGAATTTGCAAGCAAGATACAATCTTTACAGAGCACGCAACAATGCGAAATTAATGGAAATGGTAAATAGAATAAGTAAAATTTAATTTTTTACTCTTTCATTATTTCTTTTTTCGACACTTAAGAAATAAAAAAACCGAATTGGCTTAATTGTATCGATAAAAATTGTTTTTTTTAGAAAAACAATTTTAACCTAAGCAGTTAAGTAATTCGGCTTTTGTATTAATCAAAGCACTAAAATTAGTTGATATTAATTTTGCGGGCTTCTAATTTTACTTCTACTTTTTTAGGAATTGTAATGTACAAGATTCCGTTTTTGTGTTCAGCTGAAATAGCTTCAACATTAGCAGATTCGGGCAAAGTAAATTGTTTAGTAAACGAAGCGAAGTAGAATTCGCGCTTGCTGTAAACTGTTTTTTGTGAATCATCAGCAGTTTCATTCGAATTATTTTCGGTTTGTTGTTTTACCGAAATACTTAAAACATTATCGTTTACATCAATTTCAAATTTGTCTTTTTCTACACCCGGAAAAGCAACTTCTACTTTGTAAGAAGTTTCGTCTTGTGCAATATTGATAGCCGGTTGGCTGTATTTTGTTGTATCGTTGAAACCATTTAAAATATCTGTTCCAAAAAATGTGTCAACAAAACTTGGTAAAATTACGTTGTTTCTAGTTTTTAGTAACATGGTTTTATCCTCCTCTATTTTTAAAAAACAATCACTTTTTTTTATATTTTAAAAGTTCATGTTTTGTTTGTGATTTTATAAAAGTTATTTTTAAATTGATTATAAGCAATGAGTCAAATTAAATTGTCTAAATCATTTTGCCAAGTGCTTAAAATTTATTTGATTACAAAAAGGCTTGCTCAAATTAAAATAGCACTGGTGCTTAAAATTTCAACTCTCTATTTGTTTTGTATATTCCTACTCAAACAAAATGCCAACATGTTTTTTAAGACACATTGTCAGGTTTTTGTGTTTTAACGAAGACATAATGACAGAGTGAGAAATGCTAATATCTGATTTTCAAATGATTGAAAAATATAAAAAGAGAAATTTCTACAGAAACATAAGAAGACTAAAAGCCATTACCATCATGCCTAAAATAAGTCCATAAATAGCAACGTGGTGCTTGCCGTATTCTTCGGCAGTAGGCAAAAGTTCGTCGAGAGAGATGTAAACCATAATTCCGGCAACGCCGGCAAATAGAATGCCAAATACGGTATCGTTGAAATAAGAGTACAAAACAAAATACCCAATCAATGCACCAAAAGGTTCTGCTAATCCTGAAAGAAAGGAAAGTAAAAAAGCTTTTTTTCTGCTACCGGTAGCATAATAAAGCGGAACAGAAACTGCAATTCCTTCGGGAATGTTGTGAATGGCAATGGCAATAGCTATGGGCAATGCAATTTCAATATTGCTCAAACCGGCAGCAAAAGTGGCTAATCCTTCCGGAAAGTTGTGAATGGCAATAATAAGAGCTGAAAAAAGTCCCATTCGTAGTAGTTTTTTATCTTTTACATCACCATTTTCAGCACTTTCATCGGTTTTTTCTACTATATCTTCCACTTTTCGCACTTCATGCGGATTTTCATATTCGGGAATCAATTTGTCGATAATAGCAATGATGGCAATTCCTCCAAAAAACGAAAGTACAGTAAACCAAGTGCCTTGTGCTTCGCCATAAATTCCGGTTAGCGAAATACGAGCTTTTTGAAATATTTCTACAAAAGAAACATAAATCATTACTCCGGCTGAAAATCCGAGAGAAAATGATAAAAATGTTTTGCTAGTTTGCTTGGTCAAAAATGCCATAGCACTTCCTATTCCTGTAGAAAGTCCGGCAAAAAGTGTTAATCCAAAAGCAAAAAGTACGTTTTCTAGTTCCACTTTACAAAATAAATTTAAAAAGAATGAATAACCGGCATTAGAGCGTATTTACGAAAAAAATTGTTGGTAAACGCTCACGGCAATCAAAGCAAAAAGTAAGATATTGGCAATCCACTTACGTTTAATTTCGACCAAAAAATTGGGTAAAATAAAACTAGCAACAAAGGCAAAAATAAACACAAACTGAACCAAATTTTGGTCGATAAAAAGAAAAACTAACAAAGCAATCAATAAAATCCATTGAAGAATTATTTTAATTTTCCGGTTAGAAATGGTAAGGTTTTTCTTTTTTACAGACTGAATAAAAATAAAGAAAACAGAAATTCCAAAGGTGCTCACAAAAACCAAATCAAATTGCAAAGTTGTAAAGCTAAATTTAATGTTTTTAAATAATTCGCCCAACCAACGATAGCTTGTATCTACAAATATAAAGTAGTAAGATGCTACAAACAAATAAGGTAAAAACGCTCCAATGATGGAAGAAAGCCATTCACGCCAAATAAGAGGTCTAATAACAAGCAAGCCAATCCATACAACAAGCAAGAAAAAAAGCATATTGAAATAAAACAAACTAGCCAAACTAATTAAAAAAGAAGCTTCAAAATAGTCGTGTATGGCATTATCAGAGTTTGTTGATTTGAAAATTCTAAACACTCCCATCATAAGTAATAAATTGGAAAAATAAACCGGATAAAGCTGATGTAGAGCTGTTTGTGAGTGAATAAGCAAAGAGAAAATAAATAAATGCAAAAAAAAGTTTTCGTTGAAAATTTTAAAATTATTGCTTATTACCAACAAATAAACCAATTGCAGTATAAACAACAATAAACTAACAAAATATTGCAAACGCATATTCTTAATAACACCTATTACCAATTGATACAATGGCATAGGTGAAGCATCGGCTAAAGTTTGGAGTGGATTAAAAAAACCTGTTATCCAGAAACTTATGCTAATAAGCAAAATGAAGCTTAAAACCAACGGGCTTTTGCTTTTAAAAATATTTAGCAACATTAAAAAAAATAATAGAATTAACTTTTTTTCTCTTAGTAAAACAAACTATTTATTGCGGCAAAAATATAAAATTTAAACAACAATTAATAATTTTAGTTCAATCAAGAGTTTTTTTTATGAAACAAAGGGTGGTTTTTAGCAGAAAATATTTACAAAAAACAATGAATTTCTTTCAAATAAAAAAAATATATAAATAATTAAATTTAAACAATTTAACCATAGATTGTAAGATATTTTTTATTTAAAAAAAAATATGTGTATGTTTTAATTTGTCTTTTATTTTTTTAATTCATAAAAAAATAATAACTTTGCTACATTATTCAATATAGATTTAATAAATTACTCAATGCTTTTTATGGTAACCCAAGAGGTTTTATATATTGTAATTAGCTTTATTGCAGCTTTCTGTGTAGTATTTATATCAATTCCCTCGATTGTGAAAGTTGCACAAAAAAAGCATTTATTTGACCTGCCCGACCATCGCACTTCGCATACTCATGCTATTCCAACGCTTGGCGGTTTAGCTATTTTTGCTGGTTTTATTTTAAGTATTTCTGTGGTTCCCAATATAAATAGAATGCCAGAAGAAAGTATTTTAGTGGCAGCCTCTATCATAATATTTTTCATTGGCTTGAAAGACGATATTTTAGTAACCGCACCAATGACCAAAATGAGCGGGCAAATTGTAGCAGCACTAATTTTAGTAGTTATAGGCAACATACGAATTTCGAGTTTGCATGGATTTTACGGAGTTACCGAAATAGGATATTTGCCAAGTATAGTACTTTCAATTTTCCTTATAGTAGTAATAATCAATGCATTCAATCTCATTGATGGAATCGACGGCTTAAGCTCAGGAGTAGGAATATTAACAGCTTCAACGTATGGAGTTTGGTTTTTTTTAGCTCAAAAAGAACAGTGGAGCATCATTGCATTTGCGTTGGTAGGTGCATTGCTGGCATTTTTCATTTACAATGTTTTCGGGAAAACCAATAAAATCTTCATGGGCGATACTGGTTCTCTGCTTTTAGGATTAATCATGGCAGTTTTAACCATCGAATTCAATGAATTTAACAAGGGCAATCACTTTACTTATACCATAAATGCAGCACCAGCCGTTTCGTTCGGAATTTTGATTATTCCGCTTTTCGATACCTTGCGCGTTATGTTTGTGCGCATAGTACAACGCAAATCACCTTTTAATGCTGATAGAAACCACATTCACCATAGGCTTTTAGATATAGGCTTTTCGCATTTGCAGGCTACAAGTATTTTAGTGGCAACCAATGCTATCTATATTGCATTTGCATTTTTGGCAGCCGATAAGTTTGAAATTTTACGATTAATGCTACTTTTATTAATCGTTTCGATGGTTTTAAGCCATATTACGACTTTATTTGCAGAACAAAGAATGAAAAAAAGAAAAACAATCTATTACAGGAAGTTTCTAAAATAAATAATAACACATGAAAAAATTTTATATTTTAGCAGGTATTCTATTTTTTGTTTTCAAAACAAATGCCCAACAAAATACACTTTTAATTTCGCAGGAAAGTGCATTTTATTATGAAAAATTTATCCACACCGACAGCAATTACTTGGAAACCGAGGTTCGTCCAATTTTATACAGCATTCTAAACGAGCAAAAAATTGACAGCTTTCTAAATTTTAAAAGCAACAATAGCCTTATTTCAAATTTGTTGAACAACGATTTGTATGCAAAAAGAAAAGATAAGCTTAGTTATTCTGTAAATCCAATTATATCAACACTTTACTCACAATTACTGTCTGAAAATAAAAATGCTTATTTATTAGAAGGTGGTTTGAGTTTGGTAGCAAATTATCGAAACAAATTGGCTTTGCAAAGTAATTTTTCGCTCACGAATCAACAATTTTTTAATTTCGATTCACCTCCGTTAATAGAAAAGCAAATAGTGCCACATTACGGAAAAGCACTTAAAAGTAGCGGAAATTCACTACAATATGCTTTGTTCGATGCTCGAATTTCGTATTCGCCCTCAAAATATTTCAATTTGCAAACAGGTTATGGAAAAAACTTCATTGGTTCGGGTTATCGTTCGCTTTTCTTGTCGGATAATGCCAATTCGTATCCATTTTTTAAGGCAAATGCACACTTCTGGAAAATAGATTACCATTTTATACATGCAGCATTGAAGCATTTAGACGAGTCCGATGCAGATTTCAATTTGCAAAATAAATGGGCAGTAATGCATTATATTGGTTTGAATTTGAGTCGCCGCATTCATCTAGGATTTTTTGAAACTGTAATTTCTAACCCCAACAATAATGTTACCAAACGTGGGTTTGAAGTAAATTATCTGAATCCGCTTGTTTTTATTCGACCTATTGATTATAATTTAGGTTCGCCCGACAATGTCATTCTTGGATTATCTGCCAAAGTTGTGATTTTAAAGAAAGTACATCTCTATACTCAATTTCTTATCGACGAATTTGATTTTAAACAACTAAAGAAACGCAATGGATATTGGGCGAATAAAATAGGAGTTCAAGCCGGATTTAAAGCGTTTGATGCTTTTAAAGTTAAGAATTTATTTTTGCAAGGCGAAATAAATACAGTGCGACCTTACACGTATTCGCATGGCTACCCAATAACTAATTATGGTCATTATTATCAAGCACTTGCACACATTTATGGTGCAAATTTTTATGAAGCTTTGGGCATTGTAAATTACGATTTTACAAAACGCTTGAGCATTAATTTAAAATCGAAAGTAGCTATTATTGGTTTAGATTCTAACAACGAGTTTTCAGTAGGACAAGATATTTTCAAATCGTACTCACTGCATGAAAATAATTTCGAAAATGATATAGCACAAGGTGATGAAAATCAATCATTTTCAAACGATTTAGCAGTTAATTTCTTAATAAATCCGAAGTGGAATACACTAGCTGTTTTTCAGATTTCGAACCTAATTATTAAAAAAGAAAATGCTACAAATTCATACAATTTTATTAGTTTCGGTATTCGAAGTAATGTTTTTCCTAAAATGTCCAATTCAAGGTTTTTATAATTTGCATTTAGAGTTAGTACGTTTTTTTAACAAAATATTTTTTTTAGCAAAAGTTAAAAAAATACATAACTAACTGATTATGAACTTTGCCAAAGTTTTTAACTTTGGCAAAGTTCGCATTTTAAACAGCCTCAAAATTTAGAAATCAACTCAAAGCTTAATTCTCTAATTGATTATTTTTTCAAATATTTTACAAATTTAATTGTTTTTTCAAATTTTTGAGCCTTTTTGCGTAATGCCAATTTCTTTTTCAACGACATTTTTTTCATTATCAGATTATCATCAAACGCCTTTTCAAGAGCTGTAATTACATCAGCAAAAGCTACTTCAAGGGCTTCTTTATCGCCATTATTGTAAACTACATAGAAACGTTCATTTTCAGCAGATAAATAACCAAATTTTTCATCTCTCACATAAAAATCTACCTTTATATCGTTGTTTACTTGGGCTTCTGTAGGGTCTTCGGTGTAGTTAACAATGCTTGCTAAATTCAAATTAAATTTAGCCGTAAGGTCGTTAAAATAAACTTTTCCAACTAAGGTATTGAAATAGGTTTCGTCAAAATTTTCATCAAAATCTTTAGTCAAATTAAGAGTTCCTTCGACTCCGAGGGAGCTAAGGTTGTCTGAAAGTGTTTGCGAAGCATAAATTTGTCTGTTTGACTTCTTTTCAAACACAAAATGCTCGGTAACGGGAGCTACAAAAATGGTTACATCAAATTTATTAGCGTAAGGAAACGAATTGCTATAACTTGCTTCATTCAAATCAATTGACATCAATTTTGTGCCATCTTTCACCACTTTTACATTCACTTTTGTAGGCAACCAAGCGGTTTCTCCATCAATGGTTACTTGCATATCGGTGAAAGATTCGATACTAATAACGGCATTATTCGTAGTAGAGGTTTTGCTAGCCGGAAACTCTAAAGTGATAGAATTTGCTGCTGTTTTAACCCACAATTGTGTTTCAAAATTCCATGTATAACGCCCAAGATAGCTAGAATAGACAAAACGATGTTGTTTGGAAATCTCAGAGTCTAAATTTTCAAAATTTATTTGTGAATCTAAAGCCTCAAACATAGCATCGAACCACTCTTCATCTTCTGTTTTAACAACTGATTTTTTTGCTACTTGCATAAATTCATTTATGGCATTCATAGCTTCACCTTCTTGCAGTGCATTTATCATGGCAGACATTTCTTGCGAAACTTGGGCAATCTCTTGTTTTGCCTCTTCGGTACTCAATTCTTTGTCATCTTTACATGAATTGAAGGCTAATACTCCAAAAATAACAAATAATGTTAGAATTTTGTTTTTCATTTTTTTACTGAAATTAAGTTTGATAATAAATTTAATACTAATGATTAAAATAATTTGATAGCATAAAAAAATGGTACTTTTTGAAAAAATTAGCTAAAATTGTAAATTTTTCAATTTCTCATGAATAAAATAACAATGTAACAATTTGTTATTATAATTTGGGGGAAATTGCGTAATTTTGTTTTTCTTAGAATTTCGGTCACTATCAAGTTACGCTATCAATAATTTAATAAATTTTTCTTTTAAAACGAATGACATACAAAAAAAGTATGTAGCAACTAAGTAGTAATGCAAATTTAATCAACACTTTTGCTTTTTTACTAAACAATTAATATTCAATTAAGTATCATTTCTTTGTGTTCTTTGTGATTTTTTCTTTGTGTTCTTTGTGGTTCTAAACTATTTCAAAGAACACGAAGAAGAACACAAAGAACTCAAAGAACTCAAAGAACTCAAAGAAAAAATAAGTGTCGTTTTTTTTTGTATATGTACTTATATTTTATTTTATGAAAAATCGAATAGTTTTAATTATGCTTAATGTTTTTCTTTCTCATTTTTTAAAAATATTAACAATTCTTTTTTGTTTTAACACTATTTATATTTCCAACCTATCTTTTATCTAATACTTTCATAATTAAACAATAATAAAAATAAACACCTATTTTTTTCAAAAGAAAACAAAAAAACGCTCAATACTCTGGAAACTTTTTATCTAAAAAAGTTTCCAAAATGCAAAAAGTTTCCGAATTTTGCATCATGGAAAATGAAATCAAAAACATAGTAGAAAAGGTTGCAAAATTATTCCTCAAATTTGGAATAAAAAGCGTTTCTATGGACGACATAGCACGCGAGTTGTCTATGTCTAAAAAAACATTGTATCAATATTTTAAAGACAAAGAAGAGCTAATCAAAACCATAATTCATGTAGAATCGGAAAAAAAGAAATGTTTTTTTGAAAGTTTCAAAGACAAGGGCATGAATGCGGTGGAAGAATCGCTAGAAGTGTACAAAATAATGAACGAGTATGTGAAAGAAATTACTCCGGTAGTTGAGTACGATTTGCGCAAATATTATCCCAAACTGCACAAGGAATTGTCGGACTTTAGAGCAGAACAAATTCAAAAAACGGTAAAAGAAAATCTCAAAAAAGGCAAAGAAGAAGGCGTTTATCGGCAAGATTTTGATATTGACATCATTGCTAAGCTTCATATTTTGCGCTTAACATTTATGCTTAATGAGGAGTATTTCACAGCAGAGGAATATAAAAAAGCTTTTAGCGAAGTTTTTTTCTACCACATGCGAGGAATATGTAGCCGTGAGGGAATAAAAATTTTAGAGGAAAAACTTAGATAAATTAACAAATGGTAAAAATGATTAAAACAAAAGTAATTCTATTAATTAGCTTTCTGATATTGCTTTACAGTGCGAGTTGGGCTCAAACGGAGCAAGCAGATGAAGCGTTGGGCATTCAAAAGTTTTCGCTCAACGAGGCTGTGAAATATGCCTTAGAAAATAGCTTTTCGACCAAAACAAGCAGAGCTGATGTGAAAATAGCCGAACAAGTAGTCAAAGAGACTGTAGCAATAGGTTTGCCTCAAATAAGTGCTACTGCCGATTATAAAAATATGCTCGACTTACCGGTTTCGTTAATTCCGGCTCAGTTTTTTGGCGGCGCACCGGGCGAATATGCCGAAATGCAATTTGGTACTCAACACAATTCAAGTTTTGGACTTTCTCTAAGCCAGCTTATATTTAGTGGCGAATACATAATTGGAATGCAAGCTACCACTATTTATAAAAAAATATCGATAAAACAAAATACAAAAACCGAAAAAGATGTAAAAGAATCGGTTTCAAAATCGTATTTTTTGGTATTGATTTCGCAAAAAAGCAAAAGTATAATGGATTCGAGTTTGCTTAATATCAACAAGCTTTTGGCTGAAGCGACTGCTGTACATGCGCAAGGTTTTTCTGACGAAACCACTATCGACCAACTTACTCTTACTCAAAAGAATATTGAAAAATCGGCTAGCAGTTTTGAACGAATGTATGAAGTTTCCAAAAGACTTTTGAAATTTCAAATGGGAATCGATTTTAATACTGAAATAGAGCTAACTAACTCTTTGGAGGAGTTCATTGATGAAGGATATTTGCTCAATTTAAGCTTGGAAGAGTTTAATGCAACCAATAATATAAACTACGAAATTACGGAGCTAAATGTAGTGGTAACTCAAAACTTATTGAAATACGAAAAATCGACTTATTTGCCAACTTTAGCCGGATTTTTGAGTTATTCAAAAAGTGGAATGAACAATGATTTTGGCGAATTATTCTCATCTAATTGGTATCCAACCACTGTGGCGGGTTTACAATTGAATGTTCCAATTTTTGCAAGCGGTGCCAAACGCTCGAAAGTGCAACAAGCAAAGTTAAACTTAGAAAAAGCCGAAATATTGCACAGCCAAACGTTTCAAGCACTTCAAACTGAAGCTGCTCAGAAAAAAAGTGATTTGCAAACAGCTATTAATACGTACAAATACGAGGTTGACAACATCGAGTTGTCGAAAAAAATATACAACAAAACGCTTGAGAAATACAAGCAAGGTATGGCTTCAAACACCGACCTAACGCAAGCTCAAAATCAATATCTTTCTACTCAATCTGCTTATTTTCAAGCCATGATAGATATGTTGAATAAAAAAGTAGAACTTGAAAAATTGCTTTACAAATAAAATTTTATCAAACAAAGAAAAACAACAAAAACAATATAAAACATTGAAAATGAAAAAGTATAGTATTATTTTATTAATATTTGTTTTAGCAGCTTGCGGCAAAAATGAAAGCTCATCAGACAATGCTGATGTTAAATTACAAGAATATAAAACACAAGTAGCTGAATTGAATAAAAAAATATCGGAACTGCAAAACGTTGCCAATTCAGACAACAGTATTTCAGGCGAAGCACTCAAAATAAGTGTTATTGATATTTCAGAAAGCAAATTTGAGCATTATTTCACTTCTACAGCCAGTTTAGAAGCCGTAGAATCTGCCTTTATTAGCCCCGAAATGAGCGGACAAGTAAAGCAAATTCACATAGCAGAAGGCAGTTTTGTAAAAAAAGGACAACTTTTGATAAGCCTCAACTCGAGTATTCTCAAAAGTTCACTCAATGAATTAGAAACAGCTTTGGCATTGGCAGAACTTGTTTTCAAGAAACAATCCGAACTTTGGGACAAAAAAATTGGTTCTGAAATGCAATATTTGGAAGCAAAAAACCAAAAAGAATCGTTGGAAAACAAAATTGCTTCGCTAAAAGAGCAAATTGAAATGACCAAAATAAAAGCTCCAGTTTCAGGAATTATTGATGCAATAAGAATCAAAGTAGGCGAAATGGCTATGCCCGGACAACCAATTGTAACCTTGATAAATCTGGATAAAATGTACCTAAATGCAAATGTTTCAGAGAGTTACATTGCCAGTCTTGCTAAAGGCGACAAAGTTACAATCACTTTTCCAACTTACCCTGATGTAAATTTAGAATCAACTATTTTTAGAGTAGGAAACGTAATCGACGAAGGCAACCGAACGATTAAAATACAAGTGTTGATTAATAATATAAATAAAAAATTCAAACCCAACATGGTAGCTCAAGTAAAATTGAAAGACTATCAAAACAACAACGCTATTTTAATTCCTTCGATTATAGTTCGTAACGACTTGGAAGGCAGCTATGTATTTGTGGTTGAAAAACAAAACGGAAAAAATGTTGCGGCTAAACGCTACATAAAAACCGGAAAATCGAACAACGAAAACACAATAATAATAGAAGGTTTAAAAGTAGGCGAAAAAGTAATTTCGGAAGGATACAACTTGGTTAAAAACGGAACTTTCGTTGATTTCAATTAAAAAAAACAATAAACACATTTAAAAGTGTAAAAAATAAAAATTATGTCAGAAAAATTAACCAGAGAATTTAGCTTAACAACGGCGGCGGTAAACAATAAAAATACCATTTATTTAATCATCTTTGTGATTGCAATTTTTGGTATGATTTCTTATGTTTCGCTTCCGAAAGCACTTTTCCCGGATATAAATATTCCTACTATTTTAGTACAAACAACATATCCCGGAAATCCACCTCAAGATATTGAGAATCTGATTACTCGAATAATCGAAAAAGAGATAAAAACGGTAAAAGGAATTACAAAACTAACTTCAACCTCTGCACAAGATGCTTCAATGATTTTTATCGAATTTGAAACCGGTACGGACATAAAGCAAGCTATGCAAGATGTGAAAGACGAAATAGATAAGGTAAAAGGCGATTTGCCTAAAGATTTACCTTTCGACCCTAGCGTAATGGATATCGATTTGTCTGAATTTCCGGTGATTAACATCAATTTGTACGGCGATTATAATTTAGAACAACTCAAAAAATACGCTGAATACTTGCAAGATGAGTTTGAAACAATTTACGAAATTTCAAAAGCCGAAATAAAAGGTGTAAGTGAAAAAGAAGTTCAAATAAATGTTGACCCTTACAAGTTAGAATCTAATTTCTTAAGTTTCTCCGATGTTGAAAATGCTATCAATGCCGAAAATATTTCTATTTCGGGTGGAGAAATTAAAATGGGAAAAACTCGCCGTTCGATAAGAGCCATTGGCGAATTTAGCGACGTGAAAGAAATAGAAGACATCATAATCAAATACCTCGACAATGAAATTGTTTATATCAAAGACGTTGCCGAAGTAAAAGAAACATTTAAAGAAGCAGAAAGTTTTGCTCGATTGAATGGAAAAACTGTGGTTTCGGTGCAAGTAATTAAAAAAAGCGGTGAAAACTTACTCGAAGCCATCGACCAAGTATATCAAAAACTCGACGAGGCTAAACGAACTGGAAATATTCCCCAAGACATTGGTATTTCGATTACCAACGACCAATCGGAACAAGTAAAAAGCCAACTTTCGAATCTCGAAAACAGTATGATAATTGGTATTATCTTCGTTGTGGTGATTTTATATTTCTTCTTAGGTTTGCGCAATGCTTTGTTTGTAGGATTTTCGATTCCTATGTCAATGTTTTTATCCTTTGCAGTACTTGGTTTAATGGGAGTTACCATCAATATGATTGTGCTTTTTGCTCTCATACTTGCTCTGGGAATGCTTGTGGACAATGCCATTGTAATTGTTGAAAACGTATATCGATTTGTGGACAATGGTTTTCCTATTTACAAAGCGGTAAAATATGGTGTAGGCGAAGTGGCTTGGCCCATAATTTCCTCTACTGCAACTACTTTGACGGCTTTCTTGCCATTAGCTTTTTGGACTGGAATTATGGGTGAGTTTATGAAATATCTTCCTATCACTCTTATTATTGTGCTTACTTCGTCGCTTTTTGTTGCTTTGGTATTGGTTCCAGTTTTGGCTAAGTCGTTCATTAACAAAGAAGCTTTGAGCCAACAACCCAACAAAAAACTATATACAATTGGTTTAATTGTTGCAACTGTAATATCCATTCTTCTTTACCTTACCGGAAATATTGCTTTTGCCAATGTAATTATGCTTTTTGTGATTTTGTTTTTGACGAACATCTTGTTTTTCTTCAATGTTTCGCAATGGTTTCAGAATGTATTTTTGGTAAAACTCGAAAATGCGTATCTCAATGTGATTGAGTTTTCGTTGAAAGGACGAATGCCGTATTATATCATTGCCGGAACGGTTGTGTTACTTTTTAGCACATTTATTTTATTGAGTGCAAGAAATTTAGATGTATTGTTTTTTCCAGATAATAACCCAAAATACATCAATATAGTTTCTGAATTTCCAATTGGAACAGATGTAACAACCACCGATTCGATTATCAAAAAAATTGAAGCCGATATCAACAAACATCTCGAACCCAACAAAAAAATAGTAGAATCGGTACTAACAACAGTAGGAAGTGGTGCAAAAAGAGAAAACGACCAAACCGTAGGAAATACTCCCAACAAAGCAATTTCGACCATCAAATTTGTCGATTTTGAAAAAAGAAATGGAGTAAGTACTTCCGATATTATGTCCGATTTGTCCAAGAAAATGAAAAATGTTTATCCCGGAATAGAAGTCTTTGTGGAAAAAGATGCCAATGGACCTCCTACCGGTGCGCCAATCAACATCGAAGTGAGCGGACAAGATATGAACAAACTCATAAGCATTACCGATAGCATGATTTTCTTAATCGAACAACATGGCATCGAAGGCATTGAAAAGCTAAAAATTGATATTGAAATAGGAAAGCCCGAAATCATTGTGCATATCGATAGAGACAAAGCACGCCGCTTTGGACTTTCTACTGCACAAGTTGCCAGTACTTTGCGTACAGCTCTTTTTGGTAAAGAAATTTCAAACTACAAAGTTCAAAACGATGAATATCCTATTCAAGTGCGTTTAGCTGAGCAATATAGACACAATCTTTCTTCATTGTTAAACCAAAACATTGCCTTTAGAAATCAAAAAGGCAAAATGGTAAAAATCCCTATTTCGGCAGTTGCTGATATTTCATACAGCACAAGTTTTGGTTCGATAAAACGCAAAGACATGAAACGTGTGATAACTATCGGTTCTAACGTAGTAGAAGGTTACAATGCCAACAAAATTAATGCTGAAATCAAAGACTTACTTGTTTCTTATGAATTACCCGACAACTACGAGGTAAGTTTTACCGGAGAGCAACAAGAGCAAGAAGAAACAATGGCTTTTCTTATCAATGCACTAATCATTGCTATCGCTTTAATTGCAGTAATTTTAGTTACACAGTTCAATTCGTTTGCAAAACCATTTATTATCATTACAAGTATCATTTTCAGTACGATTGGTGTATTTGGTGGGCTTGCAACCTTCAAAATGGACATCGTAATTATGATGACAGGTATTGGAATTGTTTCGCTGGCGGGAGTTGTGGTTAATAATGCCATTGTACTGATTGACTACATCGACTTTTTGAAAAGTAACCGCAAAAACGAACTGGGATTGAAGTTTGAAGACAATTTAGACTTAACCGATATAAAAGATGCAATAGTACAAGCAGGAAAAACACGCTTACGCCCCGTTTTGCTTACAGCTATTACTACTATTTTAGGTTTAGTACCGATGGCAATAGGCTTAAACATCAATTTCATAACCTTGTTTACCGAATTTGACCCACAACTCTATTTCGGTGGCGACAATGCTATGTTTTGGGCACCAATGGCTTGGACAGTTATTTTCGGACTTACCTTTGCCACTTTCTTAACGCTCGTAGAAGTGCCTGTAATGTATTATATTGGAAATAAAATTAAAATTAGATTTTCAAAATAAAACACGAATAGTTTAAATTCGAAATATTCTTTTTATTTAAGAGGTTGTTTTAGTCATCTAATGAATTTTCTATAAACTGTTTTGCAGTAGAATGAATTTAAAAATTCAATAGAAGTAACCATTAGATGACTTTTTTGGCAACCTCTTTCTTTTTACTTGATTATTTGTTATTCTTCCAAACAAAATAAGTGGTGAACCAAATTTAATGGTCTATTTATTTTGCCAAATGCTTAAAATTTAGTTGATTACAAAAATGCTGCTCAAAATAAAATAGCACTGGTGCTTAGCTGTTTTCAATGGAAATGTATTGAAATCGATTGCCAATATTTGCCAAAAAGCACTGAAAGCCAGCTTGCGAAACTACAACCGTCAAGGTATTGATATTTGGGTGAAAACTAAGCTTTTCGGCATATTTCAAGTCCTCATCGATAAACAAAACCACATGGTTTTGCTCATCGTTGATAAGTCCGAAAGGAGAAACCGAACCCGGCGTTAGTTGCAAATACTTCATCAAACGTTCTGGCGAAGCAAAACTCAAACGCTCGTTATCGCCTGCCAGATTAGAGTTTAGTTGCTTTATATCTAACTGTTTATCGCTTCTGAGCACTACCAAATAATGCTGCTTTCCTTTTTTATCTCTAAAAAAAAGGTTTTTGCAATGCGTGGCATCTATGTTAGACCAATAAATTTCACCTTCTTCAACCGTAAAAATGGGCAAATGTTCGTACAATTCATATTCAATATTCAAATTTTTGAGAAATGAATATACTTTTTCTTGTTGATTCATGCAATTTTGTTTTTAAACACTCAATTTTAGACAACTTTTTTTATCAAAAAAAATAAAAACAACTCTTGACTAAGTGAAACGAACACTATTGTTTCAGGTTCACTACTTAGAGTTTGAAAGAAAACTATACTTTTCTGGCTTTTACCCCCTAAATCACCTAAAGGGGACTTTTTGAAACGCGTTGATTTACTAATCGTTACAATAAGCCACTTTAGGGGTTTGGGGCTTTTTTTTCAAAGAGTAGGAGTTTTCTATCTAATACTACTTATTAACAAAACACAAAGAAATCAATTTTTGAGAAAATATACACTCAATTGTAAAAAAAATAACGAAATTACTAAAAAAAATAAAAATAAATTAAAAATTAACATTATCTATAATCACCTTAATATTAAGACATTGATTTGCAAAAAACAAGCAAATAAGCAACAAGGAAATTTAGTATTTAATTTTTTTTAACTACACTATTTCTCTATTAAATTTAATATTTATACTTTTGCATGTTTTTTAGACTAAAAAGGTATAGACTATTCAACAAAAAAATAATTGATTATTAGCAAATTACAACAACAAAGTACTTGTTAATAACTCTGTTAGAAAATAAAACATCATTCTTTTTTAAAAAGTTTTTTCAAAAATTGAAAGAATATTTATTAAAATTCAGCCGATTAGAAAATGGCTTGCATGAATTTGATTATCATGTAAGCGATAGCTTTTTCAATCACTTTGAGCAAAGTCAAGTGGAAAAAGGCGAAGTAAAAGTAAAAGTAGTGCTCGAGAAAACAGCATTGGTACTTACATTCAATTTTGAACTCAAAGGCAAGCTTTACATACCTTGCAACCGTTGTTTGGATTTGGTAGAACTACCAATAGAAACCGAGCATCAACTTTTTGTGAAATTTGGCGAAGTAGCAACTGATATTAGCGATGTAGATGAAATTATGGTCATTGAAGAAAGTGCTACGCAACTAGATTTGAGCCAACACATTTACGAATTTATCAGTTTGAGCATACCCTATCGAGTAACACATTCCGAAACTGCAAAAACAAAATGCAATCCGGAAATGATTAAACGATTGAACAGCTACTTAATAAAAGAAGAAGACAAACCAACAGACCCGCGATGGGACGCGTTGAAATCGATAGTAAATAACTAAGAAATATAACAACAATTTTATAAATTTAATAACAAATGGCACATCCAAAACATAAAATCTCGAAAACAAGAAGAGATAAGAGAAGAACTCACTACAAAGCAAGTTTTAAAACATTGGCAAAATGCAGCAATTGCGGTGCAGCACACGAATACCACACTGTTTGTCCAGAATGCGGATTTTACAGAGGTCAAGTAGCTATTGAAAAGAAAGAAACTTTATAGTTTGAATTTCTTACCAAAGTGAGAAACTACCTGATAGTATAAAGAAACTCAAAAAACATTGTTTTTTAAAAACAAAAGACAATGCTTTTTGAGTTTTCCGTGTTTTATTTATTTGCTTTTTAGTAAGAACAAATTATAAAGCAAAGCAAATTAAAATAAGCAAAATTACAATTCAGCGTTTCTATAAAACCCAATTTTTACGTACAAAACAAATTTTACTCTATGCGTATAGGAATTGATATCATGGGAGGAGACTTTGCTCCCGAAGCTGTTGTAAAAGGTGCAATATTGGCTCAAAAAGAATTAGCCGCAGATGAGAAATTGATCTTAATAGGCGATTCGCAGCGTGCTAAGGAAATTATAACCGCAGAAAATGCAAATATTAACGATTTTGAATTTGTGCACACTGAAGAAGTGATAGGCATGGACGAACATCCAGCTAAAGCTTTCCAAAAGAAACAAAATTCGAGTATAGCAGTTGGTTTTTATTTACTTTCGCAAGGTAAAATTGATAGTTTTGCCAGCGCAGGAAGCACTGGCGCTATGCTAGTAGGTGCTATGTTTACCGTTAAATCAATACCCGGCATCATTCGTCCTGCTATCTCTGCATTAGTTCCACGTCCGGGAAAACACCACGGTGTGATGCTCGATGTTGGGCTTAACCCCGATGCAAAACCCGAAGTACTTTATCAATATGGCGTATTAGGTTCTGTTTTTGCTCAAAGCATTTTGGGAATCGAAAACCCTAAAGTTGCCTTAATGAATCTTGGTTCGGAACCCGAAAAAGGAACTCCAATAACCAAAGCTACTTACGACCTCATGAAAGATTCTAAAGACTTCAATTTTGTAGGAAATATCGAAGGCTTTGATATGTACACCGACAAATACGACGTAATGGTGTGCGATGGTTTTGTAGGAAACGTATTACTCAAATCGGCGGAAGGTTTTTACCATTCGTTAATCAAAGAACGTGGAATAACCGATTCGTTTTTTGAAGAATTTAATCACGAAAATCAAGGCGGAACTCCCGTCTTGGGCATAAATAAACCGGTGTTGATAGGTCATGGAATGGCAAATGAAGTTGCCATAAAAGCAATGTTACTCGATTCCAGAAAAGTTATCAATGCTAAATTAGAAGAGAAATTCAAAGAAATATTTGAAAATGACAAAAATTAAAGCTGCCATAACTGGCGTAAACGGTTATGTACCGGAAGATATTCTTTCAAACCACGATTTGGAAAAAATGGTGGAAACCAACGACGAATGGATTGTTTCCAGAACAGGAATTTCGGAACGTCGTATTTTGAAAGATAAGGACAAAGCTTCAGCCTTTTTAGGCACTCAGGCTGTTAAAGGTTTGCTCGAAAAAACAAATACAAACCCCCTTGATATTGATTTGATTGTTTGTCCAACCGTTACTCCCGATATGTTTTTCCCATCTACCGCCAACCTAATTGCAGGTGCCGTAGGTGCTACCAATGCTTTTGCATTCGATATTTCGGCTGCTTGCTCTGGTTTTGTGTATGGTATTTCGATGGCTGCACAATTTATCGAAACCGGTAGATATAAAAAAGTAATTGTAGTTGGCGCTGAAAAAATGTCGTCGATAGTAGATTATACCGACCGTGCTACTTGCATCATTTTTGGCGACGGAGCTGGTGCTGTATTGTTAGAACCCAACGAAGAAGGCTATGGCGTGCTCGATTTTGAACTAAAAAGCGATGCAGTAGGCAAAGACTTCTTGCACATGAAAGCGGGCGGTTCGCTAAAACCTGCTTCGCACGAAACCGTTGACGCTAAAGAGCACTTCGTTTTCCAAGAAGGACAAACCGTTTTCAAATATGCTGTTTCCGGTATGTCTGAAGTTTCACAAAATGTTATGGAA
>DZBP01000151.1 GCA_022729915.1 Draconibacterium orientale
ACTACATCAATAACCGATTGTCCATTGATGGCTACTATCTGTGGTTCCATTCCCATAAATGAGAAATTCAACGAAACAGTTCCATCGGGTAAATTAATCTGGTATTTTCCATCACCATCGGTTATTGTTCCGACTGAGGTATTATCACTTGCCCAAATATTTGCACCCGGAATTGGCGCGCCGTTTGAGTCTTTAACAGTACCCGAAACGGTTATTTGTGCAAATAATTCTGCTCCGAATAAAAATAGAGCAAGGATTAATGCTAGTTTTTTCATAATGAATTGTTGGTTAAAATTAAATAAAGTAATTTTGTAATTTTTTTGCTTCATTTTAAAATAGTTCACCCTTCTTATTTTAAAGATTTATACTAATACTTGCTTTTTTGCAAGTATAAAAAAAATTAAATTATTGAAGTCTAAATTATTTTATTTATGACACAAATTTTTAGATTATTTCTTTTTTCTTGTATTATTTTATTTGCAAATTTATTAATAATATGAAACAAAATAAAAGAAATAATTATGAATTTATAACATTTCTTTTGAATTTTGTTAAAAATTCACAAAACGAAATTATAAAATAGTTACATATATACAAAATAATTTGTAATACATAATACTAAAAAAAAAATCATGCATTGTAAGTCATTCATTTAATTTGTGTTATGACTAAAAAAAAAATTTACATTACTAACTTTGTTTTTAAAATAACAAGCCTACTTATTTTATAATATCCTGTAATTTAACTAATTAATACTTTTTCACATCACACTATTTTTAAAATATTATTATTACCTGAACAGAAATTTTGTTAAAATTCAATTTACAAATCAATTATTTAAAGAAAAAGTCGTTTAAATTATAATTATATTCTTTACAAATGTTAATGAACTCATTTTTAAAAAGTTAATAAAAGAAATCACATTAAGACATCAAATATTCAATTACATTTGATAACACGGAAGATTCAAATACAATTTTAATCAGACAGTGCACGATTTAACAAAAAGTGAGATTTGTAACATTTTTTTATTTTTACACAAAATATTTTAAGGTTTCTTTTTTCTTTGAAATTTGATACTATCTTTGTTTCTTTTTTTGAAAATTTCACTTAAAAAGTAAAACGTTACAATCTGAAATATTTTAAAATCAAAAAAAAAAATTAGTCTAAATTAAAAGTAAGTGATAAATTATAAAAAAACAAAAATCACTGGCTTTATGATAATTAACAACAAGCATTAATATCCATTTTTATAAAGAAAACTACAACTAAAATATGAATTTTTTAGCACATTTGTATCTTTCCAAACAGAATGAAGAATTGCAAATTGGCAATTTTATAGCCGATTGGGTAAAAGGTAAAACAATTTTGAACTACCCCTCGCCTATTCAAGCCGGAATTGAATTGCACCGCAAAATAGACACTTTTACTGATTGCCACCCGATTGTTCATGAATCAAAACTCAAATTTAGAGATATTTACGGAAAATATGCCGGTGTGTTTGTAGATGTTTTGTACGACCATTTTTTAGCCAAAAACTGGAAAAACTATTCAGAGATAGATTTGAATCAATTTGCCAGCAATTTTTATCTTTTGGCAACTAAAAAATTTCTATTTTTGCCAGAACGTATCAAATTTTTTTTACCGCATTTAATTTTTTCAAACCGCTTGGTCGCTTACCAAAGTTTGGAGGGTTTTCAAAAATCTATTCAAATAATGGAAATTAGAACTTCCTTGCCCGAAAAATCAGACAAAGCCATAGAACATGTTCGCCAAAATTATCACGAACTGGAACAAGAATTTGAAACTTTTTTTGAGGAAATCAAAGCTACGATAAATTCTTAGCGCAACTTATTAGCGACCAAAATTGTAATTTAGAATTGTTGAATTGTTTTATCATTATTTTAGCACTAAAAATTTTGAATTTTAAATGATTTTTTTAAGCTATCTGTTTGTTAAACAATTGATTACTGTTCATGTTAAATGTGAAATTGCAAGTGCAATATTAGTTGCTTATGTCAGTTGTTTGTAATTTATCAATTGCCGATATCAATAAATCTTTAAGCGATAACTGTTTTTCCTTTGCTATTTTTTTTATTTTAATTAATTCCGATTCCGAAATGGTAATTTTAAGTTGCTTTTCATCGCCCAAAATAATTTCACGAAGCGGTGTTATATCGCTATTCAAATCATATATGCTTCCATTTGAAATATATCCGTTTTTACCAATTTCGATATAACAATCCGAAATTGACCAATACATTTTTTTGTACTGTTTCGGATGGTTTATTAATGTATGAAACATGCAATAAACACGAAAAACAAAATCATTAAAAGTATCGAGTAATTGCTCAAAACTCGTTTTTTGCTGAATTAGAATTGTCTTTTCCATGGTTCTGTTATATTTTAATTTGCATCATCAATGTTTTTATCCTTATCTTGAGTATCCTCTTTAAATTTACCTAAATATACGCCAATTTTTTGTCTTTTAAAATTATTTGAAATCTTAAAATCCTCTTCGATGTTTAAAAAACTGCCTTTTTCTTTGACTTTAACATTACCTTCAAAATCAATAGGTTTCAGTTCTATTTTGTTTTTGCCTGATTTAGAAGTCATTGCATTAAAAACACTCTCATTGTCTCCCGCTTCTTTGCAAATCAAGGGTCGATTTTTTTTATCCAAAGGAAAATCGTTTCCGCTTTCTTTTGATAAAAAGACATCTCGTTTTTCAGGTTTATTTCTTTTAAAAAATATCATTTTCCTATAAAATATTCAATTTTTGCATTTTTTTAATTTAAAATACCCAAAAACGCACAAAACCCATTCAGCACCACGCACAAAAAAAACACCTCCCAACCACCAATAAGGTAGCTAAAAAAAATAAGAGGGAGTTTCTCTGCGAAAGTCCTGAATGAGTTTTGAGTAATAATTTATTCTACAAAAATAAACAATCCAAATTACAAAACCAAAATAATTATCAATTATAAAAAAAATTAGCTCTTAATTGTCGCTTTCCACCTTGCCTATCTTGATCCTATCGTTGAGTCCAACGATACGGTCTTTGGGGTTGTAACTACTAGTAAAACAGGCTTTTATGTTTTGCTACTACTACTCCTTTTTTTTCGATAACTACCTAGTTATATTATCTAATTATTTTTCTTTCAAATCTTTAGCATCGTCAGTTGAAGGAATGGCTTGTTTCAATTCCAACGTTTTAGGATTATCCACTTTTTCATCGAGCAAAGCAAAATTAATTACTTCCAATACATCTTCAACGTAATGAAATTGCAAACCACTGATATACAATTCATTTATTTGGCTAACATCTTTTTCGTTGTCCTTGCACAAAATAAGTTCTTTGATTCCGGCGCGTTTAGCCGCTAATATTTTTTCTTTGATTCCACCCACTGGAAGCACTCTTCCACGCAAAGTTGTTTCACCTGTCATAGCTAAATTTGGCTTCACTTTGCGTTGCGTAAAGGCTGATACAATGGAAGTTGTCATTGTTATTCCAGCCGAAGGACCATCTTTGGGAATTGCTCCTTCGGGCACATGAATGTGCAAATTCCAATTGTTGAAATAAGCTGGGTCGATGTTCAAACTTTCGGCATGCGCTTTCACATATTCGAGCGAAATCATGGCAGATTCTTTCATAACTTCACCCAAATTTCCGGTAAGCGTAAGCCTTCCGTTGCCTCGGCTCAAACTCGATTCTATCATCAAAATATCACCTCCGGCAGCAGTCCAAGCTAAACCTGTAACAACTCCGGCATATTTATTTCCTTCGTATCTTCCTTTGATATATTCCTTTGGTCCAAGTATTTCGCGCAAATCATCGAGCGACAAACTGGGCTTGTATTCTTCTTCAAAACCAATTTTTCGAGCAATCGAACGAACAACTTTGGCTATTTTTTTGTCCAATTGTCTCACACCCGATTCGCGCGTGTAATCATCTATAATTCTTTCAATTACATCGTTTGAAAATTTCAATTGAGTTTTCTTTACTCCATGATTTTCCAATTGCTTGTTAATCAAGTGTCGTTTTGCAATTTCAATTTTTTCTTCCAGAATGTAACCACTAATATTGATAATTTCCATTCGGTCGCGAAGTGCAGCATTTATTGGCGAAAGCGAATTGGCAGTTGCCACAAACATTACTTTTGAAAGGTCGTACTCCAACTCTAAATAATTATCGTAAAACGTATTATTTTGCTCAGGGTCAAGTACTTCCAATAAAGCATGTGAAGGGTCGCCTCTAAAATCATTGCCTATTTTGTCAATTTCGTCCAAAATAAAAACCGGATTTGAGGTTTTTACTTTTTTTAGACTTTGAATAATTCTTCCGGGCATTGCGCCTATGTAAGTTTTTCGGTGTCCTCTAATTTCTGACTCATCGTGTAAGCCGCCTAATGACATTCTGACATATTTTCGGTTCAACGCTTTGGCAATGGATTTTCCAAGCGAAGTTTTTCCCACACCCGGAGGTCCTAAAAGACAAATAATAGGCGATTTCATATCACCTTTTAGCTTCAAAACCGCTAAATGTTCTAAAATTCTATCTTTTACTTTGTCCAAACCATAATGGTCGTCGTTGAGTACATTTTCGGCACGTTTCAAATCAAAACTATCTTTAGAATACTCATTCCAAGGCAATTCCAAAAGTGTTTGTAAATAATCAAGCTGATTTGAATATTCCGGCGAAGCAGTATGCAAGCGTTCTAAACGCTCAAGTTCTTTGTGAAACGTTTCACTAACTTCTTTTGTCCATTTTTTCTTTTTGGCTTTTTTCTTCAGTTCTTCGAGCTCCTTGTTCACTTTATTGTCGCCAAGCTCGTCCTTTATCATTTTAAGTTGCTGATTCAGAAAATATTCACGCTGTTGCTTGTTCATTTCCGTAGCAGCTTTCGACTGAATATCGTCTTTTACTTGCAGCTTTTTTATTTCCACCGAAAGATATTCCAAAAGAAGTTGTGCTTTTTCTTCCAAATTATCTATTTCGAGAATTTTTTGCTTTTCAGGAATTTTAAAATCGCTATTTGAGCTAACAAAGTTTATCAAAAATTTACCATTTTCGATGTTTTTGATAGCAAAAGCAATGTCAGGAGGCGCATTGTACGAAAGTTGAATAATCGAAAGCGTATATTCACGAATGGATTCAATTAAAGCAACAAATTTTTCATCTTGCCCATTGGGAAGTAAATCCTCTTTGGTTTTGATTTTAGCTCTAAAATACGGTTTTTTGCTGGTAAATTCGGTAATTTCAAAACGCTTAAGTCCCTGAATAACAACCGTTGTAGTATTGTCGGGCATTCTCAAAACTTTCAAAATATGCGCCACAGTTCCTACTTGATGAATGTCTGTTTCTGAAGGATCACTTACATCGAGTTGTTTTTGCGAAACCGTACCAATCAAGCGATTACCTTTGTAAGCGTCTTGAATTAGTTTGAGCGATTTGTTTCTGCTTACCGAAATAGGAAGTAAAACACCTGGAAATAATACGGTATTTTTAAGTGGTAAAATTGGCAATTCGTCGGGAGTTTCAATAATTTTCGATTCTCCTTCACCTTGAATGTTTACGACAGGAATCCCATCGTCGTTATCAAGCAAATTACTCAAATATATATTAAGATGTTTTTTGTTATCTGACATAATTATTGTTTGAAATTCTAATTTTTAGCTTAAAATCAAATGACACTTTGGCAGAACCTATCCTTTTTTTTAAAGCCAACTAATATGGGCAATAGATGTGCCAAAAAAATTCAACAAGCAAAGTAAAATAAAGCTTAGAAATTTCTATATTTTTTTGTTATTTCAAAAATGTGTTGCAATATATTTTTATCCGTTTCTTCTAATTTTAAATTTCTTCTTTCCATAACACGTTCGGCAACATCAAAAACCGTTTTTAATGTGTTCAATTTGAACCCTTTATAACCGCCATCGGCAAAGGACGGAATGAAATTTCGAGGAAATTCGGTGCCATGAATATTGGTTGCAACACCTACCACAGTTCCGGTATTGAACATGCTATTGATGCCGCTTTTAGAATGGTCGCCCATGATTAAACCGCAAAATTGCAAGCCCGTTTTTGCGAAATTTTCGGTTTTATAATTCCACAAACGTACTGGAACATAAGTATTTTTGAGATTAGAGTTGTTCGTGTCAGCGCCCAAATTGCACCATTGCCCCAAAACCGAATTGCCCAAAAAACCTTCGTGTCCTTTGTTCGAATAACCCCATAATACACAATTATTTAGCTCGCCACCAACGGTGCAAAATGGACCAACAGTAGTAGCTCCGTAAATTTTTGCGCCCATTTTTACCACCGAATTGTTGCAAATTGCAAAAGGTGCGCGAATGAGTGAGCCTTCCATTATGAGTGCATTTTTTCCTATATAAATTGGTGCTTTTGAAGCATTTAGAGTAGCAAATTCCATTTCAACTCCTTCTTCTAAAAAAATATTCTCTTTGCCCAAAACATTGTTGGTAGAACTGATTTTGGCAGAAATCCTTCCTTTTGTAATTAATTCAAAATCAACGAATAACGCTTTTTCGTTTTTTGTAAAAATGTCAAAAGTATTTTCTAATTTAAAAAGTTCTGAATCATATTCAACTACCTCTAAGTCAGATATTTTTTCATAATCGAAGCTTTGAGTAGCTTTTTTATCCAATTTTGCAGCTATAAGAATATTTTTTTGCATCAGAGTTTGCCCAAATGACAAATGTTCGATGGTTTCAACCAATTTATAATCAGGAAGAACAGAGCCATTTATCAAAATATTTTCTTCCGACAAAATCATTGGAAACTTTTCTTGAAGATATTCTTCTGTTTTAAACGAACAAACTGCATTCAAATGCTTTGCCCATTTTTCGGCAATGGTTAAAATCCCAATTCTCAAATCGGCAATTGGGCGAGTAAACGTTAAAGGCAACAAATTGGTTCGAGTATTATCATCTAACAATATAACATTCTTATTATTAATGTATTGAGTCATATTTTTTTTACATTACAAATTTCTATTTTCAATAACTGAATAACCAAATCACATATTTTTATCTCATTAACAATTAACACAATAGAAAAAGCCTCAAAGTACTTTACTTCTTTTGAGGCTTCATATCGTTTTAAAAAAAAATTAAGCTTTTTTCTTAAAATCTTTGTATTTGTTTTTAAATTTATCGATACGTCCGGCAGTATCCACATACTTCATCTTACCAGTATAGAAAGGGTGAGATGTGTCAGAAATTTCTATCTTTACAAGAGGAAACTCTTTTCCGTCAACTTCAATTGTATCTCTTGTATTGGCTGCCGATCTGGTAATAAATTCATGTCCATTAGACATATCTTTAAATACAACAAATCTGTAATTCTTAGGATGTATTCCTTTTTTCATTTT
>DZBP01000152.1:0-1217 GCA_022729915.1 Draconibacterium orientale
GCAAGAAGCTGAAAACATTACAATCGACTTTTGGCGTACTAAAGTATTGAAATTCAGAGATGCACGCTTAGATGTGGTGGCTTCGGCTTTGACTGAAATTTACAATGTTCAATTTGTTTTCAACAACCCAAACATCAAAAATTGTCGACTAACTTTTGAGTTTCCCGATATGGAAGTTGAGGAGGTTTTAGATATTATTGCAATGACTTTCGATTTGAAATTTACAAAAAAGGAGACGACTTACTTTGTAGATGGTGATGGTTGTTTTAAATAATTAATTTCGTTTTATGCTTGATTTCAAATTGATAAAATTGAAACTAAAATGCGTTATTTTACTCTAATTATTTTCTTATTTTTTACACAAATTTCCTTTTCTCAGTCTATTTTGAAGAAAAAAATCTCGCTTGACGTTAAAAACGCTAGCTTAGAAAAAGTATTAAGTTTAATTTCGGAAAAAGGAGGTTTTTATTTCTCTTACAATTCCAGAATTATCAATAAAGATAGCATTTTTAGCTATAACTGTTCAAAAAAAACGGTGGAGTTTATTCTAAAAGAGATTTTACCTGAAAATATTGTTTTTTTAGAATCGGGCAAGCATTTAATTTTAAAATCGATTGCAATAAATAATTCGGTAAAAACGAATAAAAATATTTCCGAAAAGCAAAAATATATTATTCGTGGTTATTTGGTTAATTCGCTTACTGGCGAAAAAATTGAATCAGCCACCGTTTATCAACTTGGTCAAACAAATTCGGTATTAACTGAAGCTGATGGTTCGTTTGAATTGCAGGTTTCTGCTAAAAGAGAAAGAATTAATCTGGCATTTTCACGCAATTTGTTTAAAGATACTGTAATCATTATTGAGCCTACTTTAGAAAATTTTGAGGTGCAATTAGTGCCTGAAACAAATTTTTCTGTTGATTTTCCCGACAATCGATTAAAACCATTACCTATTGAAAACCAGTTAGATGAAGTAAAATTTGTGAATTTTGCAGTTTCTAAAAAACAAAAATGGTTCTTTTTAAATACTCCATTTTCGGAGTACAAATTGGCTCAAATCTCGTTTTTACCCATTTTAGGCACAAATAGCAAAATGAGTGGCTAATAGATTCTATTTCAATATATTAGGTGGATATTCTTATGCAGTATCTAAGTTTGAATTGGGCGGTTTGTTCAACATTGTACAAAAAGACGTAAATGGTTTTCAATTAGCTGGT
>DZBP01000152.1:1317-7345 GCA_022729915.1 Draconibacterium orientale
CAACTTTCCAGTTTTGCTAATTGGGGAAAAAATGTGGGCGGAATGCAAATTTCGGGTTTTGCAAATGCTGCGAAAGAAGAGGTAAATGGCTTACAATTAGCAGGTTTTGCTAATTATGCACAGAAAGTTAATAGTTTGCAATTGGCTGGTTTTGCCAATTTTGGTTTAGAAAAGGTTCATGGTGCTCAAATTGCCGGTTTTTTTAATTATGCTAAGAATGTTGAAGGCTTTCAGCTTGCTTTTATAAATGTTTCCGATACACTTTCAGGAGTTGGGATTGGCTTTTTCAATTACTCGCGCAAAGGTTTTCATAAAATTGATGTTTCTTTGACCGAAAATTTGCATACACGCATTGCATTCAAAACGGGAGTTGCTCGATTTTACAATATTTTTGCTTTTGGTCATCAATTTGATTCTGAAAATACTTTTAGTTTAGGTTATGGTATTGGAAATCAGGTTTGGAGTAGAAATAAGAATTTTTTGAGCTTCGAACTTTTAACTTCTCATATCTCTGAAAATAAAAGCTATTTTACGTATTTAAACCTTTTAAATGAACTGAATATCAGTTATACACGTCGTTTCTTGAAAAATTCTCTGTTATTAATTGGTCCTAGTTTTAATTTTTTCCTTTCTGCTTCGCAAAATAAAGTTGGCGAATACAATTCTTCATTTGCCACATATTCACAGTATAGTTCTGAAAATGAATATTTTAAATTCGATTTTTGGGTTGGTGCACGACTTGCAATTAGTATTTAATTGTTTTGTAATTTCCTGAAAATCAATTAATAAAAAATATTTTTTAAAAAAATAAAAATAGAGTAGGGGTAAAAATCAAACTTGTTGTCATAAGATTAAAGAAACAAATTTTTTAATTTAAAATTTTAAAAACATGACACGAATAAATTTGATTTTTATTTTAGGATTTTTATTTTTGAGCAATTTTATTTTTGCACAAAAAGATTCAATTTCAGACAATTACGAAAATTTTCAGTATTCATTCGTCTATCCATTGAGCACTTCGGGTGGCGAATCCATCAATAAGTCTTTCCATACTTCGTTTAATATTCTTGCGGGTGCTACCGATAATGTGGATATTTTTGAACTCGCTGGTTTGGTGAACGTTAATAGAGGCGACCAAGCAGGAACGCAGTTTGCAGGAATTGCAAATTTAACAAGTGGCAAAAGTTCGGGATTAAAAATTGCAGGAATTCACAACCAATCGATTAAAGGTGGTAGCGGATTTTTTGCCGCTGGACTTACCAATTTGATGCTCGATTCGGTTGATGCTTTTCTTGCTGCCGGAATTGCTAACTCTGTGAAAGGCAATTCAAAACAATGTCAATTAGCTGGAATTTCTAATTTAACAAGTGGCAAAATGAGCGGTTTGCAACTTGCCGGAATTTCAAATTTTGCCAGAAAAAATAGCAAAGGTGTACAAATTGCCGGAATAGTTAATTTTGTAGATGGAAATTACGAAGGAGCACAAATTTCCGGAATTTTGAATTATGCTAAAACCGTAAAAGGTTGTCAATTAGGGTTTATCAATATTGCCGATTCTATTTCCGGTGTTCCAATTGGTTTTTTGAGTTTTGTTAAAAATGGTTACAAAGCTTTGGAAATCAATACTTCTGAATCATTTTATGCTACTCTTTCGTTCAAAACGGGTGTTGATAAATTTTACAATATTTTTTCGCTGAGTGCTAAACAAATTGATGACAGTTTCTTTTGGGGCTTTGGCTATGGAGTTGGAACAAAGTTTCAACTATCTGATAAATTTGACATTGCCCTTGAATTGCATTCTACAAATGTAAACAAAGACGCTTTTGTAATTTCAGAGTTTAATAGTTTGAACACGCTAAAAATGAACGCATTATTCGACTTAGGCAAGAAAATTCAACTATCTGCCGGACCAAGTTTTAACATCTTTTTATCAACAAATACGAATGAAGAAGGCGAACTTACTGGAATGGATTTCGCGCCTTGGCATCATTACAATAAAACAAATTATGAGGTAAATACCAAAATGTATTTTGGTTTCAATGCCGGAATTATTTTCTAAAAGGTTTTAATAAAACAGATTTTTTAATTACAAAAATAGATATAACAAATTATAAAAATAATAGATACGATTATGAAAACAATAAAAAATATTTTATTTGCAGTTAGCATTTTATTTGCAACTTTACTAGTTTCATGCGAAAATTACGGTTTAATTGGCATTCGTGGACAAGGCGAAATTGTTGAACAAGAGATTATTATCGAAGATTTCAACGAAGTTTCTTCTGATATTTCTGCCAATGTGCACATTACTTATGGTGCTGAAAAAAAGGTAGTTATAAAAGGACAACAAAACATTATCGACAACATAAGAACCAATGTGAGAGGTGGAGAATGGAATATTGAATTCATTCACAAAGTAAGACATTACGATGGATTGGATATTTACATTACAACGAATGAATTGAATGACATTGAGTTAAATGGTTCTGGCAATTTGACTTCCACCAATTTATTTGTGAGTGAAAATGATGTAGAATATTCGATTAGTGGTTCTGGCAATATTGATTTTCAAGTGAAAGCTCCAAGTGTAAAAACTGCTATTAGTGGTTCTGGAGATATTATTCTTTATACTGAAACTGCTGATTTAGAAAGTGTTGTATCCGGTTCGGGTGATTTAGATTTTTCGGGAGTTGCACAAAATATGAGCGTAGCAATCTCTGGTTCGGGTAATGTTTCAGCTTTTGAGCTTGTTACAGAGAACTGCGAAGTAACCATCAGTGGTTCTGGCGATTGCAGCGTTTTTGCAAACAAAAAACTTGATGTTAACATAAGCGGAAGTGGTGATGTTTATTACAAAGGAAATCCTCAAATATCAATAAATATTAGTGGTTCAGGAAAATTAAAGAGTAAAAATTAAGTCTTTCAGGTAATTAAATGAACAGGAATAAACAACTTTCAAAATCAGTTTAAATTTAAAATGATGTTTATTTTTGTTCATTTACCTATTTTATTAAATGCTAGTTAAAAACTCTAATAAAGTGAGATGTTTTATGCCTTTGTATGTGTTTTTAGCTGAAAAATTATCAAAAGATATTACATATTTTGGATAATTATCATCTATTTTTAGCAAATTACCAAATTCTCTTTCTATAACTTTTTCATCTGCAAGTAAATAAGCAACTTGTAGGTAGATTTTTTCTCCTTCTTTTGTTGCTACAAAATCAATTTCTCGGTTTTCCGAAACACCAATTTTTACAACAAAACCTTTATTTCTTAAATGAAGAAAGACAATATTTTCAATTATTTTTCCAATATCGGAAGGATTATAGCCAACGAGTGAATTTCGGAGTCCTATATCTTCAAAATAGTATTTTTCGCCAACATCAAAATGCCTTTTTCCTTGAATATCTATTCGTTGAACTCTATTTATAAAATAGGCATTTTCTATATGCGAAAGATAATCTAAAATAAGAGCTACATTTTTTTTAACTTTTTGGTTTTTAAGATATTCTGAAATTTTAGTTGCCGAAAAAATATTTCCAATGTTATCCGCAATAAATTTTAGTAAATCGTTTAAAAAACGTGTGTCTCTAATTTGATTTCGATTAAGAATATCTCGATAAAGAATAGTGGCGTTGATATTGTTTAAGTAGTCAAATCGTATTGTATCGTCTTCTGGGAGATGAATTAAATAGGGTAAACCACCATATTTTAAGTAATTCAATAAGCTTTCTGTATTTTTTTCGCATCGGTGAAACAAACAAAATTCGTTAAAATCCAAACTTCCTACCTGAAAAATTATTTGTCTGCCCGATAAGTATGTTGCCAATTCGCTTGAAAAAATATTGGCATTGCTACCAGAACAATAGATATCGAAATTGTCTTCGTTGTATAAACTTCGCAAAACTCGCTCAAAGCCTTCAATATCTTGAACTTCGTCAATTATTAGATAATTCATTTCGGCTGTTTTATGCTTATCGATGTAAGTCATTAATTGTTCGTGAGTTCGCAAATAATCAAATTCATACTTTTCCTTGTCAATGTAAATAATATTGGCAAGTGGATTTTGTAATTTAAGTTGTTCGATTATCAATTTTAACACATAACTTTTACCTACACGTCTTTGACCTGTAAGCACTTTGACAATTTTTTTATTGAAAAATGGACTAATTTTATCAATGTAAATGCTTCGATTAATCATTTTTTTTGTTTGTTAGTTATACAATATAAATGTTTACAAAAATAGTTTTTTATATGATATAACGTATAAGAAATTGAAAATTTATTTTTTTGTAAGGTAAAGCGAATAAACTTTTTTCAAAAAAAATAATAGAAATCAAAAAAAATGTAATTTTTTAAAATATTATTTTTACCTGTAAATTTATTTTTCAATAAAACAGTTTGTTTCGTTTTTTTAGATTTTTGATTTATTCACAAATTTACCATAAATTATTAAGGCAATACCAGCAGTAAATGCTATTGCCATAAAGTAATACCAAATATGGTGAGCATTGGCGGAAGCTAATTGCCAAGCCTCGTGAGTTGGAAAAAGAGTGGGGTCGGGGCAATATTTATTGAGCAAAAAACCCGAAAGTCCAAAACCAAAAATTGAAGAGAAAAATGAAGTTAATTGACTGAATCCTAAATACATAGCTTCTTCACCTTTGGGTGCTTGCAATGAAAAATATTCCAAAAAACGGGGTGAAATAAAGGTTTCGGCAAATCCTTGAATGGCAATTCCGAGCATCATCATTACAGCCACCGGATGTATTTGTGCAAAACCAAAATCAATTGCCGTTTGATTTAGCATATTGCCAGAAGCCATGAGCAACGACGAAAACGGCATAATAAACATTCCCACAGTCATCGAAAAAAGAGCCGTTCGTTTGCGCATCATTTGAGTTACTAAACCTACGAAAAGCACCACAATTACTGGGTTTACATTGGCATACCACGACGGAGAAGCGCCTTCGCCAGCAAGTCGCAAAACGTATTTTGGCATGGTGGCGTATAATTGCTGCTGCACCATCCAAAAACCGCTCATTATTAATATTAAAGTGATTAATTTTCCGTTAGTTAACACTTTTAAAAGTGCAGCCCAAATTTCTTTAAAACTTTTACTTTCGCTTTCGTGTTTGCTGGTTTTGTAAAAAAAGAAGATGATGATTAATGCAATAAAAGTCATGCCTGCCGAAAAATAATTCAGCTGAATTAAACCTAAATTTCCCATGCTCAGTCGAAGTGGTTCAACTAAAGTTCTGCCGGAAAATGCCCCAATATTTACCATCATGTAAAAAACTGAAAAACCTTTGGCTCGGTTTTCTTGCGTGGTTTCTTTTGCCACAGTACCTGAAATAACGGATTTGATAAACGAGCCTCCAACCATGATTATCAATATAATAGGGAGAATGTTAAATTTTGCGCTAGAATCTCTAAGACCGGTAAAATTTGTTTCTCTTCCGTATTCTACTAAACCTTTAGCTTCAAGTATTTTGGGAAATACTCCAAGACTCAAATATCCGATAGTGAGCAAGATAAAAGCCAAAAGAAGTGCATTTTTAAAGCCAATTCTGTCGGCTAAAGCACCGCTAAAAGTGGGTAATAAGTACATTCAGGCAGAAAATATTCCGGCAATTAAGGCTGCCTGAACATCTGGAAAAGCCAAAATTCGAGACAAATAAAGTGTAATGACAATAAAAACTCCGTAATAAGCAGCTCTTTCGAGCAATTCCACAAAGTTGGCTATCCAAAATGCGGTTGTAAATTTGACTTTTTTGTTTGAGTTCATGTTTTTTATGTTGAAAGAAAAAAAATGATAATAGAGTTAAAATATTGATTATTATTTAATTAATTTATTTTTCCATTACTTTTTTGTTAAAATATTGGCATCAAAAATAGAAAAAATATTATAAAAAACTGTTACTTTATTATTTGCTATTTTCTGAAATTTCTTTTTGTTCAAAATGGAAAAAATTTGTTTGAAATAGCTTTAAAATCTATGAATAAATTATAATTCAATGCAGCTTTT
>DZBP01000153.1 GCA_022729915.1 Draconibacterium orientale
TTATCCGAAATTATTCCGGTGTAACTCAAATTTGTAAAAATTCGATTCATCGATTCTATTTCGCCGGCATTTTGCCACAAAATTTTGTTCCCAATATAAAATGGTTGGTATTCAAAGTACCCAAAATCGAGATTAAATTGCTTATAACTTGTATTCAAAAAAGCACTTTTGCTATCTTTTTCGTAATTTCCACTGCCTAGAAAATTACTTGCATCATAAAATTCGTAGTTATCGCCCTTATCATACGTTAAATTAGCTCCAAAATTGAACGAAAAGTCATTTTTTTTATAAATTCCGCAAACTTGTTCTTGAAAAGTTTCAAATGAACCCGCAGCAAAGCAATTTTTTGTGTTAAAGCCATCTTTATCTCTCGATTTTGTAACTATATTTATAACTCCTGAAAATGCGTTTGTGCCGTACAATGCCGATCCGGGTCCTCTGATTATTTCTAATTGGTCTATAATTCCAATAGGAAATGAGCTGTAAATCATGCCATTAAATCCACCTGAACTAGCATCGCGTAGTGGGCGTCCATTGAGCAGGATAAGTATGTGATTGTCAAAAACCCCATTTTGCTGTCCTCTTATCGAAGCAACATTATAAGGCAACATACCGCCCTGAATTAAGTAAATACTTGTTATTCTGTTTAATAACTCACCTAAATTGAGTGCACCATATACTTCTATTTCCTTATTTGTAAGAATGGAAACGATGCCTGCTGCATCAATTAATTTTTCATTTTCTTTTGAAGCCACTGAAACTTCGATGTTCAAAAGTTCTTCTAAACTTAAATCGTAAAAATTCTTTTGAGCTGCTGCTATTAAATTAAGTAAAATACCAAAAATTAGAAAAACCATTTTAGCTTTCATTGTTTTATTTTTTTTTAGTTTATTTTTAAAAATTGCTTAGTTCTAAATTATTGCAAATTAAGCAATATTGTTTAATTTTAAAAATATTTAGATGTTTTTTATAACATAAAAAAAATGTCGAAAAAATTTGTTTGTTCAGATTATTGTATCTACTTTTGTGGTCAGACCTCTAACCAATAATTTACAAGATGGAACAACATGAAAAATTTTTAAAACCAGCACAATTTGCTGAAAAAGAGATAATTAAATCTATTTTAGAAGGCAAATTTCAAATAGGTCAAGCCATGATGCCAGAGCGAGAATTGGCAAATCTACTTGGCATAACGCGTCCAACCTTGCGCGAAGCTTTGCAACGTCTTTCGCGCGATGGTTGGATTATTATAAAGCACGGACGACCTACCTTAGTAAATGATTACCAAAACGATGGAGGCTTGGGAGTTTTAAAATCATTGACCGATTTTGGCGATTTTGCATCGCAAAAACTTGTAAATGATTGGCTTGAATTTAGAGCACTGGTTTTTCCGGATTTGGCTCAAAAGGCTGCCAATTCTAATGCCGAAGAAATAGTAAACATGCTTAATGTAGCTATCACTGAAGAAACAGATAATCAGAGCTTTGCCATTTTTGATTGGAATTTACAACTATTAATAATAAAGCAAAGTAATAATCTGATTGCCAAAATGCTTTACAACGATTTGACTTCACTTTATTTGAAACAAGCTGAAAGATATTTTGCTACTATTGAATCAAAAAAAGCATCATTAGAATTTTATAAAAACCTGCAAAACAGTATTATAACTGACAAAACGCTTGTTTTTGAAGTAGTAAAAAAAGCTATGCATGAAAGTATGAATTATTGGAAAAAAAATAATTTATAGAATAAAATTTAAACCATTGATAAATAAATATTTAACGAAAATGACGATGGAACGATTTATTGAGAATTATCACGGAAAGGAATTCGATTTACTTGTAATTGGTGGCGGAATAACCGGAGCCACAGTTGCTTATGAGGCTGCATCGCGGGGCTTATCAGTTGCGTTAATTGAAAAAAAGGACTTTGGCAGTGCCACCTCGGCGGCAACATCAAAAATGATTCACGGTGGCTTGCGTTATCTTTCTACTTTTGAATTTGGTTTGGTGCGCGAATCGCTGCGCGAAAGGCGCATTTTATCGAACATTGCGCCCAATTTTATTCATCCGGTACCATTTATTTTTTCGATGTACAAAAAAGATAAAGTTTCGGCTTTTGCAATGAAAATAGGAATGATTTTGTATGAATTGTTTTCTTTTGACAAGAATTGGTTGAAAGACAAGAGCAAAAAAATGCCATACTACGAAACAATTTCAGCCGAAAAAGTAAAAGAATTAATTCCAATTGCACCCACTAAAGACTTGATTGGTGGACAGTTATATTACGATTGTTCGAGCCATTCGCCAGAACGCTTTACGCTAGCTTTTGTGAAATCGGCACAAAAGTATGGAGCTTCAGTTTCAAATTATACCGAAATGCTCGATTTTTTAATCGAAAAGCAAGGAAAATTGAAAATAGTAAAAGGAATTTCTGCTTTGGACACTCTTTCAGGCAAGAAAATTGAAATTCGCTCAAAATTAGTCATAAACTGTGCAGGACCTTGGGCTGATTTAGTGCTCGACAAAGTGAAAAAAAATCATGAAAAACAAGAATTGCGTCGGTCAGAAGGTATTCACATTGTAGTAAATAAACTGGTAGAAAATTATATTTTTTCGAGCTCTACTGAAAAAGGAAAACATTTCTTTTTAGTGCCTTATAGAAATAAAACGTTGATTGGAACTACTGATAAAGAGTACATTGGCAGACCAGATGATTATAAAGTTACAAAAAAGGCTATTTTGGAACTGATTAACGACGTTAATAAATCAATGGAACAAGGTGAATTGCTTAAATATGAAGATGTTCTATATACATATGGAGGTTTGCGTCCTTTAGTTGAAGACCAAACAGAAGATGTTTACAATTCATCAAGAAAGTATGAAATCACTGGTGAAAAGAAAAATGGAATTGCCGGTTTAATTACTGTTGAAGGAGGAAAATACACCACAAGCCGAATGTTGGCAGAAAAGGCAATTAATAAAGCATTTAAAATTTTAAAATATCCGAATAAAGCTTCAATTTCCGAAAAAGAATATATTTATAGTTCTGAAATTGAAGATTTTGCTGAATTTATAGCTACAAAGCAACAGCAATATTCGTTTTTGAAACCAGAACAAGTAACTTTTTTAGCCAAAAGTTATGGAAATGAGATAGATAAAGTTTTGTCGATATTTACTGAAAATTCGGAGCTTCAACAAATTTTGAATGCCGATGGCGAAAATCTAGCACAAGTAATTTACGCTATTCGCTATGAAATGGCAAAAACTTTGCCTGATATTTTATTGAGACGCACATGTTTAGCTCTTTTGGGAAATCCGGGAAAAGAAATTATTGAAAAAATTGCAAATATTGCAGCAAAAGAATTATCTTGGAAGCCTGAAAAAGTGCAAGAGGAAATTCAAAAAATGGAGACAATTTTAAAAATTCCGGAATAGTTCGTTCGTAAAAAAAGTAAGTTCTAACAAATTTTGTACAAAATAAGTAATTGATTACAAATAAAATGACTAACAAAAATATATTTCAACCCAATTGGATTCATACAGAACCCATAAAAAACTCTTTCCGTTCCATTTTCAAATACGGTGCACCCAATGGATTTAAGCATCCGAACATAAGGCTTTTTCAGGAAATTAAACAGGTATTTAATCTTTCTGATTTAGATTTTGAAAAACCTTATTCAACAGGCAACGAAATTATTAATTTTCAGAAAAAGAGCAATTTAGCAGATTATCAAATCGAAAAGTTTATTTCTATTTCAGGTACCGAAAATGTATCAACAAATGAATACGACCGCTTGAAATATTCGAGCGGAAAAACGGTAGAAGAAGCGTTGAAATTACGTGCCGGAGAAATTGATAAAATCACTGATTTAGTGATACATCCGCGCAACAAAACCGAAATTGCAGAAATTGTAACTTATTGCAATGACCAAAAAATTCCAATCTATGTTTTTGGTGGCGGATCATCGGTTAATTTGGGTTTTTTGCCCGAAAAAGGAGGTGTAACCTTAGTTTTATCAACACATCTGAACAAAATTGTTGCTCTAAATGAAAAAAATCAGACTGTTACCGTTGAAGCAGGAATGCTAGGACCGGCTTTTGAAGAAGCCTTGAATAATGCCAAAAAACTTTTTGGTGCTAAATATGAATTTACTTGCGGACATTTTCCTCAATCCTTTGAATATTCGTCAGTTGGAGGTTGGTTTGTAACTTTGGGTTCGGGACAACAATCGTCGCATTATGGCGATGCAGCTGATTTGGTATTGGGTGTGGAAATAATAACACCAACTGGAACAATTTTGACTAAAAACTATGCAGCAACAGCCACAGGTCCAAAGATTTTAGACATAATTAAAGGCAGTGAAGGGATTTTTGGAGTTGTGGTGGAACTCACTTGGAAAATTTTCAAACATCAGCCCCAAAATAGACAATATTTTAGCTTTATTTTTCCCACTTGGCAAGCTGCGGTAGAAGCTAGCCGCGAAATATCTCAAGGAGAATTTGGAATGCCGGCAGTTTTCCGAATCTCTGACCCCGAAGAAACTCATATTGGTTTAAAACTTTATGGCATTGAAGACACTATTTTTGATAAATTAATGATACTAAAAGGATTTAAACCTATGCAAAGGTGCTTGTTTTTGGCAACTGCTGACGGAGAAAAGATTTTTGCCAAGAATATTAAACGAAAAGTGAAACAGATTTGCAAAAAACATGGAGCTATGAATTTGACTGCTTTTCCTGTAAAAAAATGGGAACCAGGAAGATACAAAGACCCATACATGCGCGAAGATTTGATGGACTTTGGTGTAATAATTGATACTTTAGAAACGAGTGTAAATTGGGATAATTTGCACGAAGTTCACGAAAAATGTAGAAATTTTGTAAAAAATAGACCCGAAACAATTTGTATGGCGCATTCTTCGCATTTTTACATGCAAGGCACAAACTTATATTTTATTTTCATAATCAAAGAAACTGATTTGAAAAATTATTTGGTATTTCAAGAAGGCTTAATTGATATGATTGAAAAAAGTGGAGGTTCACTTTCGCATCATCACGGAGTAGGCAGAATGATTGGGCGTTTAATGCCTAAACATCTGGGAAAGAATCAAATAAATGTTTTAAAAGCTTTGAAAAATCATTTTGACCCCAATAATATTATGAACCCCGGAAAACAATTGGGGATATTTTAGTTAAAAAGAAAAAAGTATAATTTTTGATATTAAAAGTAATAAAATAGTAAAATAATTTAACTGTTAATTTCTAAAAAAATGATATTATCCATTGACTGCGGAACTCAAAGCACAAGAGCCATTTTATTTTCTTTGGAAGGTGAAATAATTGATAAAGAGCAAATTATGTACGAACCTTATGTTAGCGAAAAAGCAGGTTGGGCAGAACAAAATGCTGAAATTTATTGGGAAAGTTTGTGCAAAGCAAGTTTGGAACTGAGTAAAAGAAATAAATTGGTATTTTCTAACATACTTGGCGTTGGCATTACAACACTTCGCAGCACAATGGTTAATGTTGATAATCAAGGAAATATATTGCGCCCATCGCTCGTTTGGCTCGACCAGCGTACAGCTAAAAATGTGTACACACCAAATTTTGCTTTAGATTTGGTTTTCAGAGCAATAGGAGTGAAGTCGACTTTACAAAAAATGGAACGTAAAGGGCAATGCAATTGGATAAGACAAAATGAACCTGAAATTTGGAGCAAAACACATAAATATTTGCAAATTTCTGCATTTTTGAACTACCGATTGACAGGAAATTTTACAGATTCAGTTGCCTCACAAATTGGCTACATTCCGTTTGATTATAAAAAACAAACTTGGGCAAACCCGAAAGATTTGTTTGAATTTAGCGGAAAATTGTATCCAATTGAAAAAGAGAAACTTCCAGAATTAGTAAATCCGGGCGAACGAGTAGGAGAGGTTTCAAAAATAGCAAGTCATATCACAGGAATACCTGAAAAAACTCCTGTAATTGCTTGTGGTTCAGACAAAGGCTGCGAAACATTAGGCATGGGCGTAACAGATACAACGATTGCAAGTTTAAGTTTTGGAACCACGGCAACTGTCCAAACAACTGTTTCGAGCTATTTGGAACCAATTCGTTTTTTTCCGGCTTATCCTTCTTTAATTCCAAAGCATTGGAATCCTGAAATTGAGATATATAGAGGATTTTGGATGATTAGTTGGTTTAAAAATGAATTTGCTCTTAAGGAAGTTCAAAAAGCAGCAGAAATGAATATTCCTGCTGAAGTTGTTATGAATGAGTTACTTATAAATTCACCCGCTGGTGCAATGGGCTTGATAGTACAACCTTATTGGTCGCCGGGTTTGGGTGAAAAAAATGCAAAAGGCGCAATGATTGGTTTTGGCGATGTTCACAAAAAAGAGCATGTATATAGAGCTGTTATTGAGGGACTTGCTTATGGATTGCTCGATGGAATGCACAAATTGGAAAAACGTGGTGGTTTCCAATTTCAACAAATAGCTGTCTCGGGCGGAGCTTCGCAAAGCGACGAAATTTGCCAAATAACTGCCGATGTTTTCAATATGCCGTTGTTGCGAGGCAAAACACACGAAACTTCAGGTTTAGGAGCTGCAATTATTACGGCTTATGGAGTAAGAGCCTATTCTACTTTAAAAGAGGCAGTTAACAAAATGGTAAATTATGAAAAAACCTTTTTTCCAGACAAAAAACATGCACAAATTTACAATTCGTTGTACAAGGAAGTGTATTTGAAAATGTTCAAAAATTTAGAGCCATTGTACAAAAAAATAAGAGAAATAACAAAATACCCCGAAATTTAATTAAAATTGTACAAAATAGCCTTGAAATAGAAATTTTTGAAAAGGTTTATCTGTTTTTTATAATTTGACAGATAAACCTTTTTTTTTATTAAATTTAAATACAAGCTTATTTTGCGTGTGAACCATCGCAATAAGGTGGATTTTTGGTTTTTTTGCACTGGCAAAGGTATGCTTTTCCATCTTTTTCGGCAGTAAAATGTAGCGATTTTAAATCCGTTTTTCCTTTATGGCTTGCATCGCAAAAGGGTTGTGTTTGTGAAAAATCACAAGTGCACCATTTATAGGTTTCTCCTTTCACTAATTCAACGGCTGCCGGTTTGTTTATGCTTGTTTTTTGTTCGTCCATGATATAAAAATATTAAGTTAGTATTTTGTACAAAGTTATACTTTTTTTTAAAATTTTAAAACTAAATTTTAGCAAAATACGCTATATGATTACAAATTGAAAAACTAATGCCTAGTGAATTTAAAAACAAAACTTTTTTTGCGACTTAATTACTTTATTTTAA
>DZBP01000154.1:0-2147 GCA_022729915.1 Draconibacterium orientale
GAATTTCAGGGCTTTAGCCCTTTACATTTTGAAAAGTGTCGCACATATTGTAATTGATGAACCAAATTAAATTATAGCTTTTATTTTGAAAAATATTTAGTTTTGGTTTCTAATAAAACTAAAAGCAATTTTAAATTAATTTGGAAAAAAAGTCAAACTAATTAACAGAAAAAACAAAGCTTTTACACTAAAAAAATGAAAAAAACATACAGCATCGGCATTTTCACAGCCATCGCCATTGTAGCAGCAAATCAAATAGGAACGGGCGTTTTTACAAGTATTGGATTTCAAGTTTTTGATATAACTTCGGGTTTTTCCATTGCCTTCCTTTGGTTTTTAGGCGGTTTGGTCGCATTGTCTGGCGCATTTGCTTATGGCGAATTGAGTGCTGCAATGCCTCGCTCTGGTGGTGAATATCACTTATTATCAGAAATTTACCACCCAATTGTAGGTTTTGCGTCAGGTTGGATTTCGGTAGCAGTAGGTTTTACGGCTCCCATTGCTGCCGCATCAATGGCTATGGGAGCTTATGCAGCGAGTGTAGCTAGTTCGCTCGATTTTATTGTTCCCGCAAATAAAGAATTTACAGGACAAGTAATTGCAATTATGGCAGTTAGCTTTGTTACCTTAATTCACTTACTCAAAGATAAAATAGTAAGTACTTTTCAATTAATTTTTACCGTATTAAAAATAGGTCTAATTCTTGCGCTTATTGGTTTCGGATTTATGATTGAAATACCAACAAATGTAAGTTTTTTACCTACTAGTCAATCGCTTAATGAAATACTTTCAGCTCCTTTTGCAGTATCATTAATTTTTGTAATGTATGCTTACTCCGGTTGGAATGCCTCAACATATATTGCCGGTGAAATAAAAAATCCAGGAAAAAATTTGCCTCTTTCTTTGTTTTTAGGTACATTGATAGTTATTTTACTCTACGTTCCTATCAATGCTATATTCCTATATACTGCTGAAATAGAGCAACTAAAAGGTCAAGTTGATGTTGGAATTATATCGGCTAAAAATATTTTTGGTGAAATAGGAGGAGTAATCATGGGCTCTCTTATTTCTATTGGATTAATATCAGCCATTAGTTCAATGATTTGGGCTGGTCCGCGTGTTACACAAGTTATGGGAGAAGATACCAAAATACTTAATTTTCTGGCAATAAAAAATAAAAATGGTGTGCCAGCAATTTCACTTCTTGTTCAATATGTTCTGGTTTTATTTTTTATCTTAACCTCTAGTTTTGATGGAGTTATCACATACATTGGATTCATTTTAACCATCTCATCGTTGCTCACCGTAATAGGAGTCTTTGTTATGCGAAAAAAACGCCCTGAAATGCCACGTCCATACAAAACATTCGGATATCCTTTTACACCAATATTTTTCAGTGTAGTAATGCTTTGGATGCTTTTTTACGTTATGACCGAACGCCCAGTTCAAGCACTTTGGGGCTTTGCGACCATAGCTTTAGGGCTAATTATCTATTTCATAAACAAAAAAATAGAAAAAAAGCAACAAATACATTGAAAAGCCATTTCTTTTTAGTATATTTGTAAAAAAACAAAATAAGCCATGCAAACCTTAGAACTCGACCTTACAAAACGTTATTCGTATGCCGATTATCTTAATTGGTTCGATGACCAACGCCGTGAGCTTTACAACGGTTTTATTAGGCTTATGTCGCCTGCGCCAAGAAGAATACATCAAAGTATTACGGTAAAATTAATAAGACCTTTTAGTAATTTTTTATACAAAAAAAAGTGTGAGCTTTATTCAGCTCCTTTTGATGTACGTTTACCAATAAAAAATAATCAAAGCGACAAAGAGATTTTCACTGTGGTTCAACCCGATTTATGCATTATTTGCGACCCCGAAAAACTTGATGATAAGGGTTGTATAGGTGCGCCGGACTTAATAATTGAAATAATTTCGAAATCGTCGGCAAAAAACGATGCGATAGAAAAATATAAGATTTACGAAGAAGCGGGAGTTTTAGAATATTGGATTGTTTATCCTGAAACTCAGCTTGTTCATGTTTTTTTATTAGAAAATCAAAAATTTTATCTCCAAAAAATATATGCCAGCGACGACAAAGTTGAAGTTGCAATTTTTAAAGGAGAATTAATCATTGATTTGAA
>DZBP01000154.1:2247-7314 GCA_022729915.1 Draconibacterium orientale
ATTTTTAAAGGAGAATTAATCATTGATTTGAACGATATATTTGAAAACCAATAATATAACAGAATTTATGTAAAATAAAATTAAATTAACTTATTTTAACGACCAAAACACACTAAAAGTAATACTTTTGCAAAAAAAAGACGAACTATTTTTATATGAAACTTAAATTTTTAACAGCTTTTCTTTTCGCAACTCTTTCTATTTCAGCTCAAAAAAGTGGATTTGTGAAATTAGAACAAAATAAATTGCAAGAAGCAGAAGAAATTTTCTACTTTACACTTCAAGAGAAAAAAAACAATTCGGCAGCTTATCATGGCTTATCCTTACTTTACTCAAACAAAAATTTTGGCAAAACAAATATTCCAGATGCTTTTGCTTATGCTGACTCCGCATTGATGTTCTACGCAAAATTAAGTATTTCTGAAAAAAAAGAATACCAAAGTATTTTTTCAGAAGAAAGCCTGAAACTAAATTTTCAAATACTTGAAGAGAATCTTTTTTCAATTGCAAAAGCAAAAGACGAAAATGCAGTTAAAGAATATTTAGCAAATTACCCAAAATCAATTTTTGCTGAAGAATCAAAGAAAATTATAGCACTCTACGAAGAATTAAAACGAATAGAAAATAAAAATATTCTCGATGTTTATAATGAATTTATAGAAAAACACCAAAATTTTCCCGGTATTAAATTTGCAATTGCAAAGCGCAATGCAAAAGCATTTACCGAAACAAAAAAACAAAATACCAGCGAAGCATTTTCTAATTTCATAGAAAAATATCCAAATGCAAATGAAATTGAAGATGCTTATAATGAGCGCATTAAATGCGATAGTATTCAAATCATTATTTCAAGTTTTAGAGGAAACGAAAAACGAAACTATTACGGACAACATGCTCCTTCAAATTTAAACCTCCTTTGGAAAATCAATCTGGGAAGCGGGCAAAGTAAAGTGAAAGAATATGCCAAAACATGGCAAGGAGCAGGTTGGACTGGACAGCCTCTTTTAGTAAGTGAAAAGGGGAAATATTATATTTTGCAAGGTGCTTTTGACTATAATTTACGTAAAATTGATGCAGAAAATGGCAAAATCATATGGAAATACAAATTTGACGACATTTTGAAAGGAACTGGAACTATTTTTATCAACAAAACAGCTAAAAACATAGACGAACGTTACATTATTTTGCAAGGAAGTCGCTATGGGCAAAATCTAGACCTCGAAACAGCTAAAGTTGTTCCAAGTTTTAGAGCTATTTCGTATATTTCTGGCAAAGAACTTTGGCGAATGAACAGTCAAAAAACAATGAGTTATAGCCGCGATGTGGACGGCTCCGCACTTGTGCGTAATGACACAGCCTTTATCGGACTCGAAAACGGTTTATTTACCGTTTTTAACCCAAACCCAGCGCATTGCAACGATACACTTGGTATTTTTCAACCACAAATTTACAAACAAACTTGGCTTTATCGCAAGAGAGATTATGTCGAAAATAGTTCTAATTTAGTTACAGAAAGTTCTCCAGCTTTGCTCAAAAACAGAATTTATCTCACATCAGGTTCTGGTCATGTGTACGGTTATAATCTAATAACCAATGAGTTAGATTGGGATTATTACATTGGTGCAGACCTAGACGGTTCGGCTGTAGTTTCGCACGACCAAAATCTCTACATTTCACTCGAAAAAGAATTTATAAAAGGACAAGGCGGCGTTTTAAAAATAAATCCGGAAAAAGAAATCAAAAACTGCGAAGAATGGTTTTTTCCAACAGAAAATAGGCAATTTGGTGAATGGGAAGGTGGAATTATAGGTACAGTTGCAACCAACGAAGCCTCAAATATTGACCAAAAATACCCACAAATGGTTGCTTTCATAGGTATAGATGGCTGGCTTTATGTTGTAAATTCTACAAGACTACAAAAAGATAAGCTGGTAAATTCGCCAAACCTTGATAAACAATTACCAACTCCCGAACTGATTTTTAAATATAAAGTAAATGCCTCAATTTCATCACCCATTTTCGCTGAAAATAAGCTAATTGTGCCAAGTTCAACAGGAATATATTTGTTTGAATTTGATGAAAAACTAAACTTTAAGCTAAAAGCTTCTAAAATTGGTAGTAACTTTGAAGCTTCGCCTATCATTTGGAATGGGAAGATTTACATTGCATCACGCGATGGTTATTTGTACTGTTTTGGTAATTAGGTATAATTTTTTAGAAAAACTAGTACAGAATTTATTTTTTTTAATTTATCTTTGCAAAAATTTTCAGAAAACAAAAAATAAATAATTTATTAAAATAAAAAAACAAATAATATTTCATATTTAATTTAAAATCAACAAATTAAATTTTAAATAATATTTAATTCAAAAAATATACAATATAAAAAAATAAGATATTAATTTAGAATTATAAAAATGGGAAGAGCATTTGAATTTAGAAAAGCCCGCAAATTTAAACGTTGGGGAGCAATGTCGAAAACCTTCACAAAAATAGGAAGAGAAATTGCAATAGCTGTAAAAGCTTCAGGACCAGACCCACAAAGCAACTCACGCCTCAGAGTTTTGATTCAAAACGCTAGAGCTGCCAATATGCCAAAAGAAAACGTAGAACGTGCCATAAAAAAAGCTTCGGGCAAAGACCAAAAAGACTACAAAGAGGTTGTGTATGAAGGATATGCGCCTTTTGGAATTGCTGTAATAATTGAAACAGCTACCGACAATACAACTCGTACAGTTGCCAATGTTCGTAGTTATTTTACAAAAGCTGGCGGTTCTCTTGGTACTTCGGGTTCGGTAGAATTTATGTTCGACCATAAATGTAACTTCAGTATAAAACAAAAAGAAGGTGTAGATTTGGAAGAACTTGAATTAGAGATGATTGACTTAGGTGCAGAAGAAATTTTTGCTGAAGAAGATTCATTTATGATTTATGGGCATTTTGCTTCATTTGGTGCTATTCAAAAATATCTAGAAGAGAATGATTTTGAGATTATTAGCTCAGAATTTGAGCGAATTCCGCAAGATACTAAAGTTTTAACCGCCGAACAAATTGAAAAAGTTGAAAAAATGCTTGAAAAATTTGAAGAAGACGAAGATGTTACAAACGTATTCCATAACATGCAAATAGATGTTAATTAACTAATTTTCAAATAAATAAAATAAATAAAAAAGGCTCAAATAAATGAGCCTTTTTTTATAACTAAAACTAATATCCCAGCTTTTTTCCTTTTTCAATTGCAGGAATACCATTTTTCATCCATTCCGGCTCAGCAGCACCTTTTAAATAATGTTCAAAAAATTGAAACATTCTAATTGACAAATCTACTCGGTTAGGAAATTTTGTAAGATTGTGATTATCACCATTATAATTTAATAACCAAACAGGCTTTTGCAATCGGCGCAAAGCAACAAAATATTCAATTCCCTGATACCAAGGCACAGCACCATCGGCGTCATTGTGCATCAATAAAAGTGGCGTTTCCACTCTATCGGCGTAAAAAATTGGTGAATTTTCGATGTATTTATCGCGCATTTGCCAAAGCGTTCCTCCTATCCTACTCTGAGTTTGCTCATACTGAAACATACGGCTCATGCCTGATTGCCAACGAATTCCACCATAAGCACTCGTCATATTGCTCACCACAGCACCGCCCATTGCACATTTATACAAATTGGTTTGAGTTACCAAATATGCAACTTGATAACCTCCCCACGATTGACCTTGAATGGCAATTTTTGACTTATCTACAAATTCAAAATTTGAAATATGCTGAGTTCCGCTAACAACCGAATTATAAGCATCTTTGCCCGGTAAACCAGTAGAGTAAGTAATATCAGGTACAAAAATAATGTATCCATTGCTTGCATAAAATGGAAAATTGACAATCGAACGGCTTGGTGCAGGAGTCCAATATTCATGCAAACGGTCTGAATATTTCTCATAAAAATAAATAATAACCGGGTATTTTTTTGTTTTATCAAAATTTTCTGGATAAACTAACATTCCTTGAAGTGTATCTCCTTTAAAATCAGTCCAATGCGTTAGTGAAATTGTACCCCAATTTATATTTGATTGTTGTGGATTTGCGTCAGATATTCTATTAATATTTTTAAAATCTAATGAACTTCTATTCAAATCAGGAAATTCAGAAAAATCGGACTGTGTCCAAATTAAAACATCAGCATTTTGCGCTTTTATGGGTTGCGAAAATATTTTATCCTTTTCGACTAAATTAGTAGAAGCTAAGGTATTGATATTCAAATCATCAAAGCCTTCAGCCATCGAAAGTTTGTTTACGTAATGCAAAAGCCAATTTGTTGAAGGCAAATAAATTGCTTCAAAATCTAATCGATTAAAACGATAACTATTTTTAGTTGCTTTGCCCCTAGCTTTAGTTAAATTTACAGGTATTTTATCTCCTTTTGTGCTAAATTTCCAAATGTCAAACTTGCTATTAATAAATACAAATGCCTCATTTTCAGACCAACCAACCAAGCCATGCGAACCTCTAACCGATGGCACATCATGTTCATCATTTACAAAAATATCAGCTAAACTGCTTGTTAGTAAGCTAACTTTAAATGTTTCATTATCAATAAGTTTCCAAACTTCTTCCAAGAAATCCCATGCAACACAATATTTTCCGCTCGGTGAAAAATAGACTTGCCAAGCTTGCTTTTGAGCTAACAATTTTTTATTACCTGTTTTAGCATCAATTAAGTAATAATCAGCGTAATCTGTAATATCCCACGAAGATAATTCTCGATACGGTAAGTCAGATTTTGCAAGATAAAACTTAGAATCCATCTTTTTATTAAAAATAATACTGGTTGCACTATCTTGCAATTGCAAAATTTTTCCGGTTAAAGTATTGTAAAAAGCAATGAAAGTTTGCTTTTTATCTTCCTCTAAATTAACAAGTTGTTGAGGTTGAAGAAGTTTATCATGCCAATTCCAAATATCAACACTTACCTTTTCATTTTCGAGAAGAGTATCTTTAGGTGCAGGTTTCTGAAATTCGGCTACTCCAAAGTAAAGTAAATTACCTGAATCGGAAAAATAAGG
>DZBP01000155.1 GCA_022729915.1 Draconibacterium orientale
AATTCCTAATTCCTAATTCCTAATTCCTAATTCCTAATTCCTAATTCCTAATTTCTAATTCCTAATTCCTAATTTTTTTAGAAAGCTATCTTATTTTAAGGGTAATTACTGAAACAACGGCTAAAATAATAGCAACTATCCAAAAACGAGTAACAATTTTTGGTTCTGGAATTCCCATTTTTTGATAATGATGATGCAAAGGAGCCATTTTAAAAATACGCCTTCCTTCTCCAAATTTTTTCTTAGTATATTTAAAATAACCTACTTGAAGCATTACCGAAAGATTTTCGATAAAGAAAATTCCACACAAAACCGGAATTAAAAGCTCTTTGCGGATAATTATTGCGAAAACTGCAATAATTCCACCTAATGTTAAACTTCCTGTATCGCCCATAAATACTTGAGCAGGAAAAGAATTGTACCACAAAAAACCAATAGTAGCTCCAATAAAAGCACTTGCAAAAACAGCCAATTCGCCAGTATGTGGCAAATACATGATATTCAGATAGTCCGAAATTATCACATTGCCCGAAAAATAGGCTAAAAGTGCAAGCGTAATTACTATTATTGCAGATGTTCCTGTGGCTAAGCCATCTAAGCCATCAGTCATGTTTGCTCCGTTTGAAACTGCTGTTACAATGATTATTACAGCAAAAACAAATACCAACCAAGCCCATTTGTATTTGTCTTTACCCATAAACCATAGTATATCAGCATAATCAAACTCATTTTCTTTGAAAAAAGGAATGGTTGTTTTTGTCGATTTTATATCCTCGTTTACAATCGTTACCGTTCCAGTGGTTTGGGCTGAAAGCTCAGTGTTTACTGTATTTTCAACGATTCGGCTTTCTCTAATTACAGCGGTGTCGCTAAAATATAAAACAATGCCTACAATTAAACCTAAACCTACTTGTCCAATGATTTTAAATCTACCTTTTAATCCTTCTTTATTTTTTTTGAATACTTTAATATAATCGTCTAAAAAACCAATCACGCCCATCCATAATGTGCTTATAAGCATTAAGATGATGTAAATATTTTCGAGTTTAGCAAATAAAAGTGTAGGAATTACAATTGATAAAATGATAATAATTCCGCCCATTGTGGGAGTTCCTTTTTTTGCATATTGCCCTTCGAGCCCCAAATCGCGAATCGTTTCACCAATTTGCTTTTTTTGAAGCCAAGTAATTACTTTTTTTCCGTAAATGGCGGAAATAATTAATGCAAATATGATAGCCATTGCGCTTCTAAACGAAATGTACTGAAACAACCGCCAGCCCGGAAAATCAAATTCGCCTAAATATTGAAATAAATAATAAAACACTGTTCTTTTTTTTATGTTAAATTAATTGAAGAAATAGAATTAAATTAACAATTAGCAACTCAATATCACTTCTTTATCATCGAAATGGTGTCTAACACCCTTTATTTCTTGATAGGTTTCGTGCCCCTTACCTGCAACTAAAATTATATCGTTTGCTTTAGCCATAGAAACTGCTGTTTTAATGGCTTCGCTTCGATTTTCAATAATTAAATATTTATATTCGTTTTCGGGCAAAATACCCATTTTCATATCGTTGAGGATAGCATCAGGTTCTTCGTTTCGAGGATTATCGGAAGTGAGAATTACTTTGTTGCTATATTGTCCTGCAATGCGTGCCATAATAGGGCGTTTGGTTTTGTCTCTATTGCCTCCTGCACCTACAACAGTAATTACATTTTGCTGGCTAGTTCTCAGTTTTTCAATAGTTTGCAATACATTTTCCAATGCATCGGGCGTGTGTGCATAATCAACAATAGCTAAACTGCCATTATTGAGTTTTAACGTTTCAAACCTGCCACGAACAGGAGTTAAGGAACTTATTTCTCTTAAAACCTGCTCTTTGGGTACTTCTCCTAACAATGTCGCAGCTGCGTAAACTGCCAGCAAATTAGAAGCATTGAAATCGCCTAAAAATTGAATCCAAATTTCCAAATTTTCAATTTCAAGCAAGGTTCCATCAACTCTTTTTTCTAAAATTTTAGCTTTAAAATTTGAGAAAGAAGTTAAACCAAAGGTATATTTATTTGCTTTTGAATTTTGAAGTATAAATTTACCATTTTTATCATCAGAGTTTACAAGTGCAAAAGCTTTGCCTTTTAAATTGTCAAACAAAAGTTTTTTGGCATCTCTATATTCTGCAAAATTTGCATGATAATCTAAATGGTCGTGAGTAAGGTTTGTAAAAATAGCACCAGCAAATTCTAAACCAGTAACTCTCTCTTGCACAAGTGCATGAGAACTTACTTCCATAAAACAATACTTGCAGCCTTCATTAAGCATTTCTGAAAGCAACTTATTGATAGTGAGAACATCAGGCGTAGTGTGCGATGCAGATATTTCTGTTTCGTGCACTACATATTTTATAGTTGAAATTAGTCCACATTTGTAGCCAAATTTACGAGTTAAGTTATAAAGTAAGGTTGCAATGGTGGTTTTTCCATTTGTTCCGGTTACACCTACTAATTTGATTTTTTTTGTAGGTTGTCCATAGAATTCTGCTGCGAAAAAAGCAAGTGCTTTAGCCGTATTCTCAACGTTTAAATAAACAACTTCGCTTGATAAATTTTCGGGTAATTTACTACATACAATTACAGCTGCACCTTGTTCTATTACCGATTCAATAAAAATGTGACCATCGGTTTGTGTTCCGCTAAGGGCAAAGAAAATATCTTTTGCACCTACTTTTCGCGAGTCAAAATGCAATTCATTAAAATCCAAATCGATATTGCCAACTATTTTGTCAATTTGAATTTCCGAAATGATGTTTTTTAATATTTTCTTTAAATTAGTCATTCAGTTTTTTTTAATTTTTAAAAATAAAACCAATTGTTTTGATTAATTATCAAATTTTTTTAAATCAGTTCGATAATTATTTTTTGTCCTTTTGTGAAATTTTGACCTGCTTCTATCGATTGTTTTGCAACAGTTCCTCTTCCTTTGAGATCTACAGTTAATCCAGCATTTTCAAGAATATACAAAGCATCTTTTGCACACATTCCTCTTACCGATGGAACTTTATTTTTAGAAACTCTTACTGTTTGATATTCAACATATTCGTTGTTGTTTCGAGTCATTATCCAATTTGCATTTTCAGAAGAATTATTTTGAATAGCCGAATTAATATTTCTAAATACAAAATCAATTTCTTTTTTGTATCCATTCTTCGAAAATGGAATGTTGTCTTTTCGCTTGTATCCAATAGTTCTACTATTTACTTCTTTGTGAATATCCAAAGCCGTAGCATACACATTCTCAGCTATTTCGCCAAAAACAGGAGCTGCCGCTCCGCTTCCATAGTATGAAATTTTTTGTGGTGCATAAATTACTACAATGCACGAATATTTTGGCTTTTCTGCTGGGAAATAGCCTGCAAATGAGGCTTGATACGACTTGCCAAGCTCTGTTTCATATCCAAATTTTGCATTTGCCATTTGTGCTGTTCCAGTTTTTCCGGCTATCCTAAATTTACTGTTCTTAATATTCGTAGCTGTTCCTCTTTCTACAACACCTTCCAAACAAAGTTTTACTTTTTCTATTGTTTTTTGCGAACAAATTGACGAATTTATAACTTCAGGATTAATTTTTTTGTCGGCATGGCTAAATTCTCTAATTTCTTTTACAAAACGAGGTTTCATCATTTTGCCATTGTTAGCAATGGCATTGTAAAGCATCAATGTTTGTAAAGGCGTGATTCTCAATTCGTAACCTATCGACATTTGAGGCAAACTTACTTTGTACCAATGCTTTTCGCCCGGATACTTTATGTAAGGAAGCCCTTCGCCTCTCACTTCAATACCTGCTTTTTTATTAAGTCCTATATTATAAAGCCTGTCCACAAATTCTTCCGGATTGTCTTTATAATATTTCCACATCAATTTTGCAAATGCCACGTTTGACGAATGTTCAAAAGCTTGCTTTACTGTTATGTTTCCGTAACCTCCTTTTTGTGAGTCTTTTATAGTAAAATCGCCAAATTTAATTTCGCCACCTTGCGTGTTTACCATGTCATTTAGATTCACTTTTTCGTCTTCCAAAAGACTTATCAATGTAGCTAATTTAATAGTTGAGCCCGGTTCGCTACTTTGACCAATGGCAAAATTGTAACTTTCTTGGTATTTTCCATCTTCAGTTCTGCTCAAATTTGCCATTGCTTTAATGTCGCCAGTTTCTACTTCCATCAAAATAGCGGTACCGTGCTTAGCTTCAAGGTATTTCAACTGTTTTAGCAAAGCTGTTTCGGTTATTTCCATCATATTCACATTCAACGTAGAGATAACATCTTTGCCATCAACAGGTTCCACCTCGTTGTCATAATTTAAAGGCATCCACATATCGTTTCCGGGCAGTTTTTGCATCAAACGCATTCCATTAACACCCCGCAAATCAGAGTTATACGCACCTTCTATTCCTACTGTATTTACGTTTTCGCTTGCCGAAATGTAACCAATAATACGCGCCGACAAATGATTGTGTGGTTTCACTCTTTTACTGTAAGGCTCTGTAATCAAGCCACTTGAAAATCTACCTTCTCTATAAAAAGGAAAATTTTTCAGTTTTTTTAGCTGATTGTAGGTTACTTTTGAGTGCAACAAATGATACGCTTTTCGCTTTTGTTCGGCTGTTATAAGCTCAAGCGCATAATCGGCAGTTGATTTATCACCAAACAATTCAGAAAGACTAGATGCCAGAGAATCAACTTTTTGGTGAAATAATTCGCGTTTAAATGCGCTACTTGCAAAATCCATTAACACTCTATAATATGGAACCGAAACTGCCAAAACTTTCCCATCTTCGCTGTAAATATTACCACGTGTGGCTTCAATTTCTTTATAATCTATTGTCTTTTCTTTGGCTTCCCACTTGCTTTTTTCGAATATTTGAATATATAGCATTCTCACCACGATAGCAACCGCTATCAGTGCAACTAAAAAATAAATTGATGTTATGCGCGTAATAATTTCTTGCTTCATAAAAAATCAATTTTCTTTTTCTCTGAGAACCACTTTTTTGGGCGGCTCAGTTGTAAATTTAATACTCAAATGATTTTTTTTAATCAAATTGGCAACCTCTTGCTTATTGCTCAAAAAAATAAGTTCAGATGAAATGCTCATTGATTCTGCTTTTAATGTTTTAATTTCTCTTTCGAGTTTCGCCGCTTTTATTGCTGTATTTTCTGCCGAAAGCCTATTCGCTATATATATGAAAGCCAAGAATGTAAGAAAAATAATAAATGGAAATTGTTTTACTACCTTTTTTTTTATCAAGATAGAGCCATCTACCAAATTCATTAATGGATTTCTTGTTTTTGACATCTTTGCTTCGTTTTTTTGTATTTGTAAAATATTCTTTTTATTTAAAAACCAAACATTTACGCAATAATGTTAGTAAATTTTATTTTGTAAATTAATACTTTCTTTATTTCAAAAATTCCCCCTTCAAATAAACTAAATGAAGGGGGTTTGCCAAACTATTAGACTAATTAGCAAAATATTTTTAATTTAAATTTTCTCTACAATTCTTAATTTTGCACTTCGCGCTCTCGAATTTTTTTCTAATTCGTCTTTTTCAGCTTCAAGTGGTTTTTTAGTTATCAATTTAAAAGGCGTTTGTGCGTTGCCGTAAAAATCTTTTTCTACTTCGCCTGAAATTTTTCCTGTTCTAAAAAAGTTTTTCACCATTCTATCTTCTAGCGAATGGAAAGTAATGATAGCAAAACGACCTCCTGTTTTCAATGTTTTAGTTGCTTGAACCAAAAACCGTTCGAGTACTTCTAATTCCTTATTTACTTCTATTCTAAGTGCCTGAAAAAGCTTTGAATACAATTTGTATTCATTATTTTTAGGCGTTGCTTCTTTAATGGCTTCGAACAAGTCGCCAGTGGTTTTTATTTGAGTAGAATTTCTATACAAAACTATCAATTGTGCTAATTTATAAGCATTTGTAAGTTCTCCATATTCTTTAAAAATTCGTGTCAACTCTTTTAGTTCGTATTTGTTCAAAACATCTTTTGCCGAAAATGGATTTTCTCTGTTCATTCTCATATCCAATTCGCTATCAAAGCGATACGAGAAACCTCGCTCTTCAGCATCAAAATGATGCGATGAAACTCCTAAATCGGCTAAAATGCCATCAACTTGCTCATAACCATGATATTTCAGAAAGTTTTTTAAATATTTGAAATTGTGGTGTACAAAAATGAAACGTTCGTCGTCGATTATATTCACCTGAGCATCTTCATCTTGGTCAAAAGCAATTAACTTTCCGGTTGTTAAATGGTCTAAAATTCCACGAGAATGCCCGCCGCCGCCAAAAGTAGCATCAACGTAAATGCCATTGGGCTTAATATTAAGACCTTCAATGCATTGTGCGAACATTATGGGAACATGATATTCCATTTATTTATTTTTTATAAAATTATTGTCCTAAAATTTTTTCAGCCAACGAAGCAAAATCATTTTCATTGGTTTCCATTTTTTCAAATGCTTCTTTGCTCCAAATTTCAATTTTTGTTTCCAAACCTGCCAGAACCAAATCTGTGCTGTCGCCAATTATTTCGAGCAAACGCTTAGGAATCAATACTCTACCTGCTGTATCTATACTTAGTTCGGCTTTGCCTCTGTGAAATTCACGCACAAATTTATTGTGCTCTCTGTTGTATGGATTTATTTTTTTATTGAGCAATTCTACTTGTTCTTGCCATTCATTTATAGGGTAAAGTACCAGACAATTCTCAAAAATGTCTTTTTTTATAACAAAATCTTCCTGTCCCACAGCTTGCATTTGTTTTTTAAATGCTGCGGGTAAGCTCAAACGCCCTTTTGCGTCTAGTTTGCAAGGAAAATCGCCTATAAAATTTATCATAAAACCTTCAAAAAAAAGCTTTTATTTTTAGTTAGTTAGAACAAATTGCTTTGAATAAATCGTAAGTTATTCAAAGTGTAAAATTATAAATATTCCTCCCACTTTCAACCACTTTACTCCACTTTTTTACACTAAATGTTTTTTTTAACTAAAAAAAAACCGAATAATTTCACATATCGTACCTTTTTACTTGAATTTAAAAATTTGATTTTTAAATGTTTACATTAAAATATATTCGAGTTTGAATTGTTAATAATTTTTTTTCAAAAAAAACACTTTAGTGGTTAAAAAAAGATATTTATCCGAGTATAAGGTTGATGAATTAATTTTAATAGCAATTTTAAGCAACATCTATTTTTTTTTAATAAATTTGTTTAGCTTTGGAAAATTTTTTTTATTAAAT
>DZBP01000156.1 GCA_022729915.1 Draconibacterium orientale
TGACCATCGGGCATTTGAATAGTATGCGGAATGTTAGGAACTAATTGGCAAGGTTGAATTCCGTTCAAAATACCCACTGAGTAGATAAATGGTTTGAAAGTAGAACCTACTTGACGTTTTGATTGCGTTACGTGGTCGTATTTAAAATGCAAATAATCGATTCCGCCTACATAAGCTTTAACAAATCCGGTTTCAATTTCCATTGACATAAAACCGGCATTGAGAAAATATTTGTAGTACAAAATCGAATCTTTTGGCGACATGATGGTGTCGATATCTCCTCGCCAACTAAATACAGTCATAGGAATAGGTTTGCTAAAATTATGAGCTATTTCGGCTGAATCTAAACCTTGTTCTTTGAGAACGTGATAACGTTCACTTCGGCGCATTGAGCTATACATAATTTTTGCTATTTGTTCTTCCGAAAGCCTCCAAGTAAAAGGACCTTTGTCTCTTCCTTGTTTTTCTTTGAAAAAAGTAGGTTGCAAATCTTTAGCTAAATGTTCTCTTACCGATCTTTCAGCATAGCTTTGCATATCGGCATTGATGGTGGTATAAATTTTTAAACCATCTTTGTAGATATTGTATTTTTCGCCATTTGCTTTTTTGTTTTTATTGCACCAACCATAAAGCGGGTTGTTGTTCCAATACCATAATTCTTCTTCGTATTTATGAATGTCGTTGTAATTATTTCTTTTCGGTTTTTCGGCATTCATAAGCATACGCAAAAACTCACGAAAATAAGTAGATAATCCTTTGTTGTGATTTTCAACGTTGTAATCTAACTTAATGGGCAAAGCCTGCAGCGAATCGCGCTGGGCTTTGGTTAAGTAATCGTATTTATACATTTGCCCAAGTACTACATTTCGGCGTTCGGTTGCATTTTTAGGATTTCGCTTAGGATTGTACTTGCTAGGTGCTTGAAGCAAGCCAATCAGTACGGCGGCTTCTTCCACTTTAAGTGAATCAGGAGGTTTGTTAAAAAAAGTACGTGAAGCTGATTTTATTCCAAATGCTTGACTACCAAAATCTACTGTATTTAGGTAAAGCGCAATGATTTCGGCTTTTGTGTATCGTTTTTCAAGTTTGGCTGCCACTACCCATTCTTTGAGTTTTATAAGTACTTTACCTGAAAAAGTACTAAAGCGTGTGGTGTCGCGTTTGAAAAGGTTTTTTGCCAATTGCTGGCTAATGGTACTTCCTCCGCCTTTGTTATCGCCAGTAACTACACCATAAGCTACACGAAACAGCGCACGCATATCAATACCCGAATGCTTGTAAAAGCGAGCATCTTCGGTAGCTACCAACGCGTGTACAAGATTAGGCGAAATGTCGTCAAAGTTGATGGTGGTTCTATTTTCGAGGTAATATTTACCCAAAAGAACTTTATCGGAAGAGATAATTTCTGATGCCAAATTACTTTTTGGATCTTCCAATTCTTTAAAATCGGGCATAAAGCCCATTTTTCCGGCAGCTATAAGCCAAAAAAGTATGATTAGAAATACGATGGGAACTGTAAATGTTATCCAAAATATTTTTACATAAGTTTTGTAGCGTTCTGAATTTACCATATTTGATATAAATTTATATGTGCATAAGTTTGTGGGCAAAAATAAGTATTTTTTTTAAATCTGCAAAGCAATAAATTTGAAAGAAATAAGAAATGAATTGGCAAGTATTTTATTTTAATAAAAAAAATAGAGAAACAGATATCGATTTGATGATTTTAAAGTCATCGTACCAGTTTATTCTGTTTTTTTTAATTCACCTATAAAAAAAGAGTATGTATTGCTTATAATTTTTAGAAAATTACCGACTAAAATATAGTTAGTAAAAAAATTAGCAAGCTATTGCGCTTTGCCCAAAAACAAAGAAATAGCGTCAACAGCTGTTTGAATGGCTTTTTGCAAATCGTTGTTTACAATCTGAATATCAAATTTGGGCGCATATTCAATTTCTTTTTGAGCTTTTGCAACACGTTTGGCAATGTTTTCGGGGCTGTCGGTTGCACGTTTTACCAATCTGCGTTCAAGTTCTTCAATCGAAGGTGGCATTACAAAAATAGCCAACGCCTGATTTCCAAACTTTTGCTTAATGTTTGCACCGCCCACTACATCTACATCAAACACGGCATTAAAACCATCGCCCTCTATTCGTGAAATCTCTGAAAGTAATGTGCCATAAAAATGATTGGCATAGACTTCTTCCCACTCCAAAAATTCGTTGTTCGCTATTCGGGTTTTAAACTCATCGGCAGAAAAAAAGTAATAATCCTTGCCATCAACTTCTCCTTCACGTGGCAACCTGCTAGCTGCTGAAATTGAAAATTTTAACTTCAATTGCTCTTTTGTAAGCAATTCTTTCACTATCGTGGTTTTGCCCGCACCCGAAGGCGCAGAAAATATAATTAGTTTCGACATTTTTTTTGTTCTTGAGCCCAAAATTACCAAATTCGCAGTATTCTATCGTATAAATCAAATTTTACATCAGCACTAATAATCGGAATATTCGCTGAAATAGCTTGTGAAATTATCATTCTATCAAAAGGATCTCTATGAAAAAAAGGTAATTTTGAAATTGTTTCTATATGCGGTTGCCTAATTTCAAGTATTGTGATATTGTCAAGAAAAGCTTGTTCCATTAATTGATTTATTGTTTTATTGAGTTTTAATTTCTCAATAGAAATTTTTATTGCTATTTCCCAAAAACTTACAACACTAATGCAAATATCATTTTCTTATATTAATAATTTTGCTTTTTCCGATAGTTGCTTATCATTACTTTGAAACCAAAGCAAAGCGTGAGTATCAATAAGATATTTCATTTTACATATATTCATTAAAATCCTGTAGAGGTTCATCAAAATCAGAAGCCATGTATTCAATCATGTTTTCAAGCGAGCCTGCAGTTCTAATATTTTTACTTAAATCATCTTTTTTTTGTTGAGAGAAAAGAAATTGAGGAAAATAAAAAAAACCGTAAGTATCATTTATTTTAACCTCTTGTACAGAAGAAGTTTTATTCAATGAGTTTTGCAAAATTGCCCAAATAAGCATATCACGCTCTTGTCCTTGAATTTGCTGCGTTTGATTTACAAAATCCGTTACCTGTTGAGTCATTTCTATTTGCATAACAATAAGATTTTTTGTTTATTTTACAAAATTACAATAAAAAGTAGAATTAATAAAATAAAAAAACAGTATGTAATGAATCAAATTTCATTTAAGCACTAAGACAAAATAAATTGTATATTTCGTTTTGCCAAATGCTTAAAATTTATTTGATTACAAAAAGGGTTGCTTTAATAAAAAAAGCACTGGTGCTTATTTTCATTTTGCCTAAATCTTAAAATTTATTCAGTTACAAAAAAAAGGGAACTCTACATAAAAAGTACGTGCTTATTTTTTGCAAACTACCACAAAAAAGAAAAGTCAATTACAATTTTACAACAACTCATCATTGTTTAAGGTTTCCATGTAGCCAAAATCGTCCAATTTAGTTAAACTTCGAGCGGCAGCCGTAGCTAATTGGTCGCAGGTTTCATTTTCTTTGATTCCGGCATGCCCCTTAACCCAAACAAATTTTACGGTATGTTTTTTGAAAATTTCGTAAAAACGTATCCACAAATCGGGATTTTTAATTTTAGCAAAACGTTTTTTTACCCAACCATAAATCCATTTTTTTTCGATTGCATCAACTACATACCTTGAGTCGGAAAATACAGTAACGTTGCTACCTTCTACTTTAAGTGCTTCTAAACCAACAATTACAGCCAAAAGCTCCATGCGATTGTTAGTGGTAAGATTGTAACCTTGCGAAAGCTCCTTTCGGTGCTTGCCCGAAAGGAGCACTGCGCCATAACCGCCCGGTCCGGGATTGCCTAAAGCAGCTCCATCAGTATAAATTGTAATTTCCATTGAAAGAAATAAATAATTTTAAATTAAGAATCAAGAATTAATTTTTATTTCATTTTTCATTTTTCATTTTTTTTTAGCCAAAATAGTTAAAACACCGTATCGTTTTTTTTTGTTTTGGTGGTCAAAAAGAATAGCTTTGCGAATGCTTTTGTATAATTTATTGCCTTCGTAGTGTTTTTCGGAAATTATATCGAAACGAGTACTAATTTTTTCCGAAATTTCCCAGCCAAAAGCTGAAGGCTCAGTAATGGTTGGTTTTGTGTGAATATCTGTTATCAACAAAAAGTAACCTCCTTTCTTTAAACAACGATGAATTTCGCCAAGAGTAGTATCCAAGTTTTCGACATGGTCGAGCGAATTGAACGACGAAACGACATCAAAATACTCATTTTCAAAGGGAATTGCTTCCGAAACACCTTTCACATACTGCATAGCATGCTTGCCTTTATTCAGTTTCAAATACTCATCAGCCAAAGGGTCGAGCCCAATACGCCAATTTGCATTTTTTGCCCACTCAAGGCTTCCACGAGGACCACAACCAATGTCTAAAATATTTTTCCCAGTATAGAAATTTTCTGGTATTTTAAAATAATCTACAAAAAACTCACGATAATGAAAATTAGTCAATTCCTTTTCTTTCCATTTTTTCATTTTCCAATAAAAAAGCTCAAACCAGAGTTTGAGTTTTTCTTTGTCGAAAAAAAAATGTAACATATTTGAAAAAAAAGTATAACTTTTTAAAAAAAAAGAAGTGCGCATAAAGTCTAAATTAAACAATTGAGCCATTTAAAAATTGAACAAATAAGCACCAATGCTATTTTAATTTGAGCAAGCCTTTTTGTAATTAAATAGATTTTAAGCACTTGGCAAAATTAAATATACAATATAATTTGGCTCGCTACTTAAATCACAAAGCATTTACTTATTCATCTTATTTTTCAAATCGGTAGCCAATTTCTTTGAAAACAAATCAGCACCAAGTGAATTCAAATGCTGCGAATTGTAAAAATATTTTTTGTAAAAGCATATAGAATCACTCGAATAATCCATGTATAAAACGTTGTACTTTTTAGAAATCGAAGCAAAAGTTTGAATAATTTGGCTTCTATTCAAAATAATACTTTGCGACTCGATATACTCGGGAGCATAAACGAGCACTATATCTATTTTATTTTCAACACATTGGGCAACAAATTTATCTAAAAGATTTGTAACACTCTGAGACACTTCAAATTTCACGCCTTTTGGATTTGCTTTTTTAAATTCGGCAAATGTACTATCCCAAGCTAAAGTACGAGAACGAAAACCTTTGTAGCGCGTGTTTTCATAATGTTTTAAATTTAAAAACTCGTAAAAGCCAATTTCTACTTGCTCTGTTAAATTTGATTTTAAATAACGAAATGCCGGAATATAATAATCGCCAAAGTTAAAACCCTCGTATTCCATGATGCAATTTCGTATGTCTTTGTCCCAAATAAAAGGCAAAAATTGTTGCGAATTGTACAAATCCTTGCGCTGCCTAAGAGTGTTAAGTCCCAGAATTTGAATTATCATTTTGGGCTTTGAATTATACTTTCGATATATTTGATAACGAGCTTGTTGCATTTTGAAGTTGTGCCCATCGATGCCCAAATTGTAGGATTGCACATGCAAAACCGAATCAATTATTTTGGGCGAAATTTGAACCCAAGCTCTCGAATCGCCCTGAATCAGTACGTTTGAATTGATTTTTGATTGAAAAATTAAATTCCAATCTTTGTATTCATTGTATCCTGTTTTTTTCAATCCTTGAGTTATAAAAACCTCAAGAATCAATAGCAAACCCAGAAAAACAGAAAGAAAAATAATAATCCGTTGAAGAAAAAGTTTCATTCTATTTCATTAAAATTGAAAATAAATAAACTCCTGCTGCTCGCCACCAAACCAAAGAATGGCAAAAATAAGCAAATAATATACTCCCCAACGCACAAAACGAGGCATATTTAAATATTCCAAAGCGTATTCTCTATCTCGACCTAACCATTCAATCAACACAAAAAGCAGAATATACAGAATGGTTTTTGTAGGTAAATAATTTGGCATCGAAAATAAAGAGGCTGAAAACATTTGTTGCAAATAATGCAGAGCTTCTGAAATGTTAGCAGCTCGGAAAAATACCCAAGCAATTATGGTTAGGAAAAATGTAAGCGCAATTTGAAAAAATTCTTTTACCGATGGCAAATATTTGCCTTTGGCAACTACATCTATGTTTGTCCTGTTCTTTTTGGCTAACAAAAGAGGCAAAAAATAAATGGCATTAAGTGCTCCCCAAATCATAAAAGTCCAGTTAGCTCCGTGCCAAAAACCGCTGACTATAAAAATGGCAAACGTATTTCGTACTTTCATCATTGTTCCTCCTTTGCTTCCGCCCAGTGGAATGTACAAATAATCTCTAAACCATGTAGATAACGAAATATGCCAACGTCGCCAAAACTCAGCTATGTCGCGCGAGAAGTAAGGAAAAGCAAAGTTTTTCATCAAACTAAAACCAAACAAGCGTGAAGTTCCGATGGCAATGTCGGAATAGCCCGAAAAATCGCCATAAATCTGAAACGCAAAAAATACGGCTCCAATTACAAGCATACTTCCGTTGAGGTTTTCGTAGTTTGAAAAAACATCGGCTACCACTTTTGCTGCGTTGTCGGCAATCACTATTTTCTTTACCAAGCCCCAAAGTATTTGGCGCATACCGTTCACAGCATTGGCATAATCGAAAGTCCTTTTTTTGTAAAACTGTGGCAATAAATTGGTTGCACGCTCAATAGGTCCGGCAACTAGTTGGGGGAAAAAAGTAACGAACGATAAAAATGCAACAATATTGGTAGTTGGCTCTAATTTTTTGCGATACACATCTATCGAATAGCTCATCGTTTGAAAAGTATAAAAGCTAATACCGACAGGCAAAACTATATTTAATGTAGTAATATTAAGTTGTTTGCCAAAAAGCGTAAAGGCTTCAACAAAATTATCGACAAAAAAATTATAATATTTAAAAAAGCCTAAAAAGCCTAAATTTACGACAATACTTACAATAAGCAACAGCTTTCTTTTTTGCGAATTTTCTTGTTTTTTAAGACCAACACCTACAAAATAATCCACAAAAGAGCTAAAAGCGATGAGCGACAAAAAACGCCAATCCCACCAACCATAAAAAACATAGCTCACAACCAAAAGAAAAAAATTCTGTAATTTCAAATTCTTTTGAAAAACAAACCAATACAATAAAAATACAATTGGCAAAAAAATGGCAAATTCGATGGAGTTAAAAAGCATAGAGTTTATTCGTTTTTAATACTTATTTATTTTTTTAATAAAGATTTTATTGTGTCAGCTAAAAATTCAGAAGC
>DZBP01000157.1 GCA_022729915.1 Draconibacterium orientale
TAAAAAATTGAGCTGCAAAATTATTAATTAGTTAAATATATTCAAATTTATTTTAATAAAAAAATTTTTAATCTTCTTTTTTTGTTCTAAAATGCATCTTTTTTGTAACTGTTTATTTTATAACTATTTATTTTAAAGCAATTTGCTTTAATTCCTTTTTCCGAAAAAAAAATTAAATTTTTAAATAGGGTTTTAATTTTTGAAACAAAGCTTCGGGCAGTATTTCCTTTTCGGTTAATTGGGATAAATTAGTAAATTTTCCTTTCTTTTCGCGGTATTTTAGTATTTTTAGAACATCTTCTTTTTCTAAATATGGGTGATTTACAAGCTCTTTGAAGTCGGCAAGATTGATGTTTATTTTTATAATTTTTGATGTATTAAGAGTCAAATATTCTTTGGCTTTGATAAAATTATTTTCGTACATCCCATTTACTTCCATCAATTGTTCTATTTTTACAAATCCGCCTAATTGTTGGCGATATTCGACTATTTTTTGTGCCGAAAATTTGCCAATTCCTTTTATTTTGATTAAATCTTCAACACTTGCTGTGTTGAGTTCAGCTACAAAATTTTCTGTTTTTAATTCTTTTATTTCCGGTTTGCTTATTTCGGTGTTTGTTTGCAAAGTAATTTCTATATATGGCTCTAATTCAGCATATTGTTCGTTTGAGATGACATACATTTTTTTAAAATCGTTTTTGTCTTTAAATTTTCCGCCCTTCGATAAATAATTGTCGATGGTATTTATTTGCTTTTCTGTTAAGCCCAATTTTAGAAATTTCTCTTTACTTGCTGTATTTGGGTCAAATTTTGAAAGTTCTTTTTCTTGCTTTTTTTCTGCTTTTGTATCATCGCTTGGTTCGAAATTATTAAAACTGCCAGCAAGCGAAATGTATGGGCTAAGTATCTTGTATTGAGACTTTTGCAGTGTATATATTTTGCCAAAATCGCTTTTAACTTTAAAAATTCCTCCTTTTTCTCTGTAATTGAGTATCGAATTGATTTGTTTTTCGGTCAAACCTAAGCGTGTAAAATCTTCAAAACTAGCTGTATTTGGGTTAAAATCAAATAGTTGAATTGTATCGTACCGTTTTGCTACTTCTATGTCTTTTTTGTTGTTGTAATAATCTTTGTCCTTTGGAATTAAATTTTTTCTAAAATTAGCTATTTCGTTGCTAAATTTTTCGGAATGAATCGATTGAGCTGAGTTTAAAAATTCCGGATTAAACGACAAAAATATTTCGTACATAACTACAATAATCACAAAAATCAAATAACTAGCTTCCAATCTTTTAGTTGGTTTTGCGAAGCTAATTATTTGATTTTTGATTAAACGCAGATAGTGCTTGCTCATGAATTTCTAAGTTGGCTATTGTATTGCGAACCAAATTTAATTTTAGATTTTATTTTGTCAAATTCTTATTTAAATTTCTTGATACTTCCATTTTTTATGCGTTTAAAATATTCTTTTAAATCTGCTTTTACTTCGGGTGCAAGTATCAGTAAACCAATGATATTTGGAAAAGCCATACTCAAAATCATCATATCCGAAAAATCGAGCACGGCACCTAAACTTGCCGAAGCACCTACAATGGTAGTAGATAAGAAAATAACAAAAAATAAGTTTTTAGATACTTTTTCATTTTTAATAATACCTTTGAACAAATAATTAAATCCTTTTAAACCATAATAAGACCAAGAAATCATGGTTGAAAATGCAAATAAAAACACGGCAAACATTAAAACATAAGGAAACCAGCTAAATACACTTGCAAAAGCTTCCGAAGTTAATCGTGTGCCTTCTAAACCATCGGGATTGTTGTAATAACCTGTAAATATGATAACTAGAGCAGTCATCGTACAAATAACGACCGTGTCGATAAAAGGCTCGAGAAGTGCTACAATGCCTTCACTGATAGGCTCATTGGTTTTTACAGCCGAGTGTGCTATGGAAGCCGAACCAATTCCTGCCTCATTTGAAAAAGCTGCGCGTTGAAATCCGGTAATCAAAACACCTACAAATCCACCTTTTAATGCGTCATCTTCAAAAGCATTTCGGATAATTAACATAAAAACATCGCCTACTTCGGTGATATTCATGCCAATAATACTAAGTGATGCCAAAATATAAACTCCAGCCATTACAGGAACTATTTTTTCAGCAACTTTGGCTATCGATTTGATACCTCCAATAACTACTATCCCCACTAAAAAAGCCAAAAACAACCCAAAAGCCCAACCGTAATCTTTTATGGCTGGAAACATAAACGAAATTTGCGAAAAAGTTTGGTTGGCTTGAAACATATTTCCACCACCAATAGAAGCGCCAATTACTAAAAATGCAAAAATATAGGCTAAAATTTTTCCGAATTTTCCCAAATTCACGCTTCGTGTGAAACCTTTTTCTTTTTGTTCGCCTTCAGTTATTTGCCAAGGTAGCCAGTAATTGAAGTTGTATTTTTTTAGACCTTTGCTTAAATAGTACATCGGACCGCCAGCCGTTTCGCCTTTTGAATTGATGTCGCGATATTTTACACCTAAGGTAACTTCTACAAATTTTGACGACATTCCCAGCAAACCTGCCAGAATCATCCAAAAGGTAGCTCCTGGTCCGCCAATGCTGATTGCTACGGCTACCGATGCAATATTTCCCAAACCTACAGTAGCCGAAAGCGCAGTTGAAAGTGCTTGAAAATGAGAAACTTCACCTTTATCTTCAGGCTTATCATACGAGCCCTTAATTAAATCGATACCATGTTTGAAGCCCCAAATATTTACAAAATTCATTTTAAAGGTAAAATAGATAGCTCCAAAAATAAGCAACATAACTACAATAGGCACACGTACCCCAAAATCATACCCAAGTGCTGCAAATGGATCCCAAAATAAGATACTTGCCATCACGTTTACTATAGGCTCAAAAACATCGCTAATCGATTGACTCAATGTTCTTTGTGGAGTATTAGAATAAATAGAAGAGCTTAGTAAAAATAAACTCATAAAAGCTAATATTTTTCTCATTTTTTTATGTGTTGTTGAATTTTTGTGTTTTATTATTCTACCAAAGAATATGTTTAAACTTTAAATTGTTTTTTTGTGGGTTTAAAACCAAACTGCAATAATAAAAAAATGATTTTAATTTTTTTGTATAAAATGGAGCAAATTTGTAATTAAGTGTAAAAAATGAAATAGATTTGGCATTAAATATGCCTTTTTTAGAGCAAAAATAATGAAAATATAAAGTGTTGTTTGCCTGAAAATAAATAATTTGAGTTTAAAATAGCATAAAAGTTTACCAAGCTTTGAAACCGGAAGGAATTTTAAAATAGGAATCGTCAATTTTTTTGTTGTTCAAAATCGAAATTTTGGCATTCATTAAAATTGAACCTTTTTTATCGTACTCAATTATAGAAACAGGAAAAATACCGTCATCGCTCGAAAGTGCATCTAAAGCACTAAAGGCAATGTTTTCTTTATCAATGTATTTCAAAACATTTTTAATATATTCAAAATCCTTATTTTTTACAATTTTGTATTCGATTTTTGTTTGATTTAAATTGTTTGTAATCAACCACTTTTCACAATCGTAACCTTGAAAGTTCGTGGTTGAATTTTCTTTCTTTAAACTTAAATTGTTAACCGAAATAGTATATAAATTTGTATTGACAGCTCTGTAGCTTTTTCTAACATTATTTAACTCAAACACACTATTATCGGCTAAATTTATCAATAAAGAATTAATATTTTCGTCCTCTTCAGCAATAAAATCTAAGCGTACTTTTTCATTTTTGTATTTAATCAAATACTTTTTTCTTAAATTGTTCTGGTTCAATTCAATTATTATTTCTCCTTGTTTTTCAATTATTTGCTCTATTTGAGCATTTGCAATAAAAGAGAATAAATATGAAATAAATATAAAATACATGATTTGATGTATGTTTGTTTTTTTATATTATTACAAGCTTTTTGAATATATATAAACGTAAAAAATTACTTGCCTATTATTTAAAACGCTTTATCCAGCTTTGTTTGCTTATAAAATAATTTGCTAATAGCAGATAAAACCAACTTGAATATAAGTTTATTTTATTGATTTATAGATACATAATATTGTATTTATTCAGTAAAAATAGCACAATACTAAGTTGTTAAATTTTTGCCAAGATATTTATTTTTATTCAAAAAACAACTTAAATAATGCTAAAATTACTTTAATTCTAAATTTCTTTTTTTTAGAAGTTTTAATATTTAACAACAATCATTTAATCAAATAGTTAGTGTTTCGATATCTTTTTTTTGAAAAGTATAAGATTTTTTAATTTGAAAGTTACAAAAAATAAATATAATTTTGCAGCCCTAAAATAGTACGAACGTGTGATGGGAAACGAGCAAAGACTTGTTTTTAGTAGCACAACAAAGCAAAATAAAATGAAAGTATTAGAATTAGCCGGCAAACTTAGAACCGATGCCGGTAAAAAAGCGACCAAAAAATTAAGAAGTGAAGGTTTAGTACCTTGCGTTATCAACTCAAAAGATGGAAACGTTAATTTTTCTATCCCTACTGTAGATTTACGTCCGTTACTTTTTACGCCTCACGTGTATTTATTAGCAATCAACGTTGAAGGAACAGTTTACAATGCTATATTGAAAAGCGTTCAAAACCACGTTGTTACTGACGAAGTATTACACATTGATTTTATTAAAGTTACTGACGACAAAAAAGTAGAAATTGAAGTTCCTGTAACTTTAGAAGGTTTTGCAGAAGGTGTAAAAGCTGGTGGTAAATTGACACTTGTTCAAAGAAAACTTAAAGTAAGAGCTTTGAAACAATACTTACCAGACATTATAAATATTAATGTAGAATCGTTGAAATTAGGTGCATCTCTTAAAATTCGCGAATTGTCATTCGACAATATTGAGTTGCTTAATCCTGGCAATTCAGTTGTTGCTGCTATCAGACTTACAAGAGCTGCTAAAGGTGCAATGGCTGCTGCTGCTACAAAATAATAGCTCAAAGCATAAAAATTTAAAAAACCCTATACTTGGTATGGGGTTTTTTATTTTTAAGAAAAAAATACTGAAACTATGAGTTTTTTTAGCAAATTGTTCAATCGCAAAGAACAAAAATCATCAAAACAAAACGAAATGAAATATTTGATTGTTGGTTTAGGAAATATTGGCACCGAATATGAAAATACGCGCCACAATATTGGATTTCAAGTAGTTGAATACATCGCACAACAAGCTGAAGCCCAGTTCAAATCGGATAAACTAGCTTTTAGAGCCGAAATAAAATACAAAGGTAGAATTTTGGTATTAATAAAACCTACCACTTATATGAATTTAAGCGGAAAGTCAGTTAATTATTGGCTTCAAAAGGAGAAAATTTCTATCGATAAACTTTTAATAATAGTAGATGATTTGGCATTGCCATTTGGCACTTTGCGCATCAAAACTAAAGGAAGCGATGGCGGACACAACGGATTAGCTAACATTAACCAAACTATTGGAAGCGAATATGCACGAATCAGATTTGGAATTGGCGATGCTTTTTCCAAAGGAAAACAAGTTGATTATGTGCTAGGAACTTGGAACGACTACGAGCAAAAACTTTTGCCCGAAAGAATTGAAAAAATTAGCGAAGCCACTAAAAGTTTTGTTAGCATTGGAATAGAGCGTACTATGAATTTTTTTAACGGAAAGTAATCCATCAAGTTATAAAAACAAACACCTATTTTTTTGAGTATCATTTTTTTTTTGATAGAAACCTACTTTTTATTTGATTTTTTCAAAAAAAATGTCTAAATTGCATTTTCATTCTTTAAAAAAAAGAAGCTTATTTTGCTTATTGATTTTCAATAAGTTAAATAATCAAACAAAAAAGTAAACAGAAACACTACTTTATATTTTTCAAAAAAAAAGTAAGCTCTATTTACTTAAATTCTAACGACTAATTTTTTTTAGATATTTTTACTTGATGTCATCAGAAGCTCAAAATTCGACCATTCAATACTTATCGAGCATTATGCCGCTTGAAGAAACGCTTGAAATAATGAAGAAAAAGCGTAATTTCATAATTGGCTTACCCGCCGAACGGCATAAATATGAAACTCGTTTGGCTCTAACACCTCTGGCTGTCAGAAACTTAACTGAAGCTGGGCACACAGTGGTTATTGAAACAAATGCAGGAGCTTATACCAATTTTACCGATTTGGAATACAGCGAAGCAGGTGCCCAAATAGCTCATAATAAAGAAACGGTGTTTCAATCAGAAATACTTATCAAAATAAATACTCCTTCTGTTTCTGAGTACAATTTGCTGGCTGAAAAACAAATTATCTTTTCAATGCTCGATTTAACAAGAGTTTCAAAAGAATACATTCAGCTTTTGGCTAAAAAGAAAATTAGTGCAATTTCGTTAGAACTCATAAAATGCAAAGAAGATTACTATCCTGTAAACCGTGCAATGGACGAAATATCAGGCTCTTCGTCCATATTGATTGCCGCTGAATACTTGAGCAATGTTCACAATGGAAAAGGAGTTTTGCTGGGTGGAGTTACTGGAATTACACCTACCGAAATAATTATAATTGGAGCAGGAACTATAGCTGAATTTGCAGCCAGAACTGCTTTAGGATTAGGTGCTTCGGTTAAAGTTTTCGACCTTTCGGCACATAAGCTCAGACAATTGCAAAGCAATGTAGGGCAACGTTTGTTTACTTCCATTTTGCACCCCAAAGTGCTTAAAAATACGCTAAAAACTGCTGATGTGGTAATTGGAGCTCTCGAATTTGATGGAAATTCACCTCGCTTTATTGTAGAAGAGGACATTGTGCGCAGCATGAAACGAAATTCGGTAATTATCGATTTGGCTATCAGTCAAGGAGGTTGTTTTGAGACTTCGAGACTTACAAATTTTGAAGACCCCAGCTTTGTAAAGCACGGAGTTACACATTATTGCATTCCGAATGTTCCTGCACGTGTAGCACGAACGGCAAGCATTGCGCTTAGCGACATCATCGGACCTATTGTTTATAATTTGGGAGAAGCCGGAAGTTTAAATCAATTACTGAAAGAAGATGTAGGAATTAGAAAAGGTGTTTACACGTATCATGGCATTTTGACCAACGATTTTATTGGTAGTCAGCTCAATATTCCCTCACCACACATTGATTT
>DZBP01000158.1 GCA_022729915.1 Draconibacterium orientale
TTAATTATCAAAAAAATAAAATAAAAACGATAACACGATGTATTTATTTTAAATTACGTTTATTTACAAAAAACTAACTAACAAAACTTAAAATCGAGTGAAAGATGAATTTCTTTCAGTCTTAAAAAAATAAAAATATGGAATATAGAATCGAAAAAGACACAATGGGCGAAGTAAAAGTACCTGCCGAAAAATATTGGGGTGCACAAACTCAACGCTCGAAAGAAAATTTTATAATTGGCGAGATTAAAATGCCTAAAGACATTATTACTGCTTTTGCTTACTTAAAAAAAGCTGCAGCCATCACAAACAATCAATTAGGTGTGTTACCCGAAGACAAAATGAGCTTGATAAATCAGGTTTGCGATGAAATTATAGCCGGGAAATTGGATACTGAATTTCCGCTTGTTATTTATCAAACAGGTTCTGGTACTCAATCCAATATGAATTTGAACGAAGTCATTGCCAATAGAGCGCACGTATTGCAAGGCAAAAAGCTAGGCGAAGGCAAAACCTACATTCACCCCAATGATGATGTAAATAAATCGCAATCATCAAACGATACTTTCCCAACTGCCATGCACATAGCTGCTTACACCGCTTTGGTTGAATCTACAATTCCCGGAATGGAAATGCTTCGCGATACTTTACAAGAAAAATCGAAAGCTTTTGCCGATGTAGTTAAAATTGGTAGAACACACTGGATGGACGCTACTCCGCTTACTTTGGGTCAGGAGTTTTCAGGTTACGTTTCGCAACTCAATCATGGTTTGAAAGCCATTAAAAACACGCTCGAACATTTGCAAGAGTTGGCTTTGGGCGGCACAGCCGTTGGTACAGGCATCAATACTCCCAAAGGATACGATGTAAAAGTAGCTCAAGTGATTGCCGAACTTACTGGTTATCCTTTCGTTACTGCCGAAAACAAATACGAATCGTTAGCAGCCCACGATGCCATTGTAGAAGCTCACGGTGCGCTAAAAACCGTAGCAGTTAGCCTAATGAAAATTGCAAACGACATCAGATTAATGGCTTCCGGTCCTAGAAGCGGAATTGGTGAACTTATCATTCCTGAAAACGAGCCGGGTTCGTCTATTATGCCAGGGAAAGTAAATCCTACTCAGGTTGAAGCACTTACAATGGTTTGCTGCCAAGTGCTTGGCAACGATGTTACCATCAATTTTGGAGGTTCAAACGGACATTTTGAGCTAAATGTTTACAAACCCGTAATGATTTATAATTTTTTGCAATCAGCCCGTTTAATTGGCGAAGCATGCGTTTCGTTCAACAACAATTTGGCTATTGGAATTGAACCCAATCATGCTGTAATTAAAGACAAGCTAGAACAATCGTTGATGCTTGTAACTGCTTTAAATACACACATTGGTTACGAAAATGCTGCCAAAATAGCTAAATATGCACACAAAAACAATCTAACATTGCGCCAAGCTGCATTAGATTTGAATCTGCTTACCGATGAGCAATTTACTCTTTGGGTAAATCCTTTAAATATGATTGGTTCGCTCAAGTAGTTTTTTTTAGAAGTGAAAAATGAAAAGCAACATGTTAACTTTGCCAAAGTTTTAAATTTTGGCAAAGTTTTTTTAATTACAAACTATTTCCATAATAACGCTTGACAAATAACAATTTTGTAGTACAATTACTTTAATTTAAAATTCCTTCAACCTTTACATTAACTATTTTTATGATTGAACAAGTCTATTTTCTTGATATTGAAACAGTTCCAAATTATGCAACCTTTGCTGAAGTACCCGAAATAGAACAAGAACTTTGGGCAAAAAAAACACGATTCATACAGCAAAGTGAAGAAAAAACAGCAGAAGAGCTTTACCAAAGAGCTGGAATATATTCCGAATTTGGCAAAATTGTTTGCATTTCGGTAGGAGTTATAAAAATGAAAGAAAATGAGCCGCATTTTTATCAAAAATCTTTTTTCGGCGACAACGAAAAAGAAATTTTACTTCAATTTGCAGCTTCCTTACAAGATTTTGAAAAGCAAAAAAAAGAAATTCTTTTGTGCGCACACAACGGAAAAGAATTTGACTATCCTTTTATAGCACGCAGAATGCTCATAAATAGAATTAAACTACCAAAAACTTTAGATATTGCCGGAAAAAAACCTTGGGATATTCCTCATTTAGACACAATGGAAATGTGGAAATTTGGCGATTACAAACATTTTACTTCATTAAATTTATTGGCTTATTTATTTGATATTCCAAGCCCAAAAGACGATATTGACGGAAGCCAAGTAGCAAATGTATATTATATTGACAAAAATTTAGACAGAATAGAACAATATTGCCGAAAAGATGTACTTACAGTTGCTCAAATCTTTTTAAAATATAAATTTTTAGAAATTATAAAACCTCATAATATTACACAAAGATAGCTGTTTAACTGCAATTTTTCTTTTGCAAAATAGTTAATAAAAGAAATTATTTTGCAAACTATTTTTTTTTATTAAAAAAAATATTATTTTTGTATCATTAGAATTTTAAAAATAAAAACGACACAGTAATTTGTAGTTGCTTTATTTTTAGGCAAATACGCTTTATAACTATGGAATTGTATAAAAAAATAAAAAACTTAATTCTTTTTTTTTTGCTAAACTAAAAAAAAAACGTATCTTGCACTCTATTAAATAGTGAATAAGTTTGAAACTTTAATCAAAAAAAACAATTTAAAACAAAGAAATTAAAATATAAAACTTTAAATAAATGAAAAAACTATACACGATTTTGGTTCTTGCTATAGCCCTGGTGGCTATGAATTTTGGAGCTATGGCTCAAAACTTTTTTATTAATCCGGGCGGACAAGTTACGGTTTTAAATGGAAGTAGCATTCACGTTGCTAATGGACAATTAATTATTAATAGTCCTACAAATTCAGGTGCTCCAGGTTCTTTGATAAATAAAAATGATGTAGGTGGTCAAATAACTGCTAGCAATGATGTGGTTTTTAACCGTTTTCTATCAAAAGACAAATACCACATGGTAACTAGTCCGGTAGCTGACTTTGCTATCGTTCCGGGTTTAGTTAACGGAGTTAACAATAAAAACGTTTATGTTTACGACGAATCTACTGCTACATGGGTAAAAACTTTAGTAGGAACTATGGAGGAGAATAAGGGTTATTTTACTTTCGACAACGTGTACAAAACAGTACATTATACTGGCGCTTTATATTCAAGTGCGCCCATAATTGTTGAAGATGCATCTTTTACTTATGCTGCAAACTTACAATATAAAGGTATTAATGTAATTGGAAATAAATATACAAGTGCTATTGATTTAAACCAAGTTTCTGGTACAAATATATCTAATACTTTTTATATTTATTATACCAATGGTTATGCAACTTACAATAACGCAACAGGAGTGTTTTCAAACGGAGGTAGCAGATATGTGGCAGCAACACAAGGTATTAGCTATCAAGTTACCGATGCTGTTAATTCTATAACAATTCCTCACAGCGCAAAAGTACATAATACTGTTATTTTCTTGAAAAGCGAAGAAAAGAGCAAAAAAGAATCAAATCTTTTGAACTTGAGCGTTTCCGGAAATGAAATGAGCAGCGAAATGATTGTTCATTTTTCGGATTTAGAAAACACAACTGAAAGTTTTGATGCAAGCTACGATGCGCTTAAATTATTTTCGCCAGTTAATCAAATGCCCGAAATCTATTCGATAACTAACGATAATATAAAATCAGTTGTTGATTATTTGCCAGAATCAGTAATGGAAAATTACAAAAGAGTAATGGGTTTTAAAGTAGAAACTGCCGGAACTTATACTATTTCTGTTAATGAATTGAATTTCGATTCAAATTTCCCAGTTTACTTAGAAGATACTTACACTGCTCAAACTATTAAATTAACTCCTTCTACAACTTATGCTTTTACTTCAGATAAAGGCGATTTCACAGGAAGATTTAATTTGCACTTCAATCCGCTTGCAACAACTGATATTGACAATCTAGCCGATGGTAGCGCAATTAATGTGTTTTCGTTTGAAAAACAAATTCAAATCAATTTGAATGCTTCTGATTTAAGCAACTCAAAAGTGGAAGTTTATAACTTGCTAGGCAAAAAAATTATGGAACAAGAATTAGTTTCTAACCAAACTATCTTAAACTTAGATGTTGCTACTGGCAATTATTTAGTTAAAGTAGTTTCTGGAATTGACACACAAACGTCTAAAGTATTTATTCAATAAAATTGAATTTAATTATAATTGATATTTAATTTTTTACTACAAACTCTGACGGTTATTTTTTTAATCGTCAGAGTTTTTTGTTACCATTCAATAAAAACAAACTTAATGTTATGTCCGACAAATATCAAGGATTGCGTGAAAAGTTGAGCGATACTCGTTTTCCTACTATTTATATGTATAAATTTATAATTCCGAATAAATTAGAATTAATAGCCGAAGTGAAAGCCTTAGCTGAAAATGAAAATTCGGTACATTTGAATTATTCTAAAAATGGACTTTATGTAAGTTTGACTTTTAAAGAAACAAAGCAAACATTGGAAGATATAATAACTGTATATAAAAAAGCGGAATTTATAGACGATTTAATTGCGCTTTGACCATTAAAAGGAAAAACAAATAGCTATGGTTGAACAAAAAATAAACGACCTGTTTAATGCCTTCAATGATAAAAAAATATTAATCGTAGGCGATGTAATGATAGACTCTTATGTGTGGGGAAAAGTAAATCGTATTTCGCCCGAAGCTCCTGTTCCCATTTTGAGTAGTCAGAAAAAAGAAAATAGATTGGGTGGAGCTGCAAATGTGGCTTTAAACATTAAGGCTCTTGGTGCTGAACCCATTCTTGCTTCGGTTATTGGTAACGACAATAAAGGCGATATTTTTTTCAAACTACTAAAACAAGAAAACCTTAGCGCACTTGGTATAATTGCTTATAATGAGCGCATTACGACCACCAAAACACGTATTATTAGCGGAAACCAGCAACTAATAAGGCTCGACCGAGAAATAGATACTCCTCTCGATGCGAAAATAGAAGAGTCTTTGATTCAATTAATTATCGAACTTATTGACAAACAACATATTGATGCAATCATATTTGAGGATTACGACAAAGGAACCATTACCGAGCGCGTAATCAACAAAACGGTTCAACATGCTAACCAAAAACAAATTCCAACCTTAGTAGATCCCAAAAAAAGAAATTTCTTAAGTTATAAAGGCGTTTCATTCTTTAAACCCAATTTTAAAGAACTAAAAGAAGGAACCAAATCGGAAATGAAAAAATCAGATTTTGAAGCTATCTTTGCTGCATCAATGCAATTGAAAAACGATTTAGATGCCAAATATATAGTAACTACTCTTTCCGACTTGGGTGTTTTTGTGCTCAATGGTAATAATTATGAAGTTATTCCGGCAGAAATACGACAAATTGCTGACGTTTCGGGTGCTGGAGATACGGTTATAAGTGTTTCGGCTCTTTGTCTTGCATGTGGTATTGATATAGCAAATGTGGCGCGCATAGCCAATTTAGCTGGAGGGTTGGTTTGCGAAAAAGTAGGTGTTGTGCCAATTGATAAAGCTCTTTTGCTCGACGAAACCATCGATTTTTTCTCAAAAACAAACGCTTAATTTCGTGCTTTTAAGCACCTGTGCTATTTTATTTTGAGCAAATATTTTTGTATTCAAATAAATTTTAAGCTCTTGGCAAAACAAAATATACTATTAAATTTGGTTCACTACATATATGAGAATAGACAAATATCTATGGGCTGTGAGGCTATACAAAACAAGAAGTATAGCTACCGATGCTTGCCAGAGTGGTAAAGTATTGGTAGAAGGCAATAGTTTAAAGCCTTCGCGCGAAGTGAAAATTGGAATGGAGTTTCAGATAAAAAAAACGCCACTTGTTTATACGTTCAAAGTCAAAGAACTACCCAACAGCAGAGTAGGTGCAAAACTGGTAGCCGATTATTTAATTGATTTAACTCCACAAGAGGAGCTAGACAAGTTAGATTTGCTCAAAATTGGTGCACAGGCTGTTAGAGATAAAGGAACCGGAAGACCTACTAAAAAAGACAGGCGCATTATCGATGATTTTTTTGCTTAATAATCAATCCAAAATAGTTTATATTGCACATTTTGAATTGAAATTAATCGCTTATGCAATGTTTTTTTGTACTTTCTAAATTAATTTAAAGAAATATTTGTAGATAATTAAAAAAATAAAAACGATGAATAAATTAATTTTGTTATTTGTAATGCTAATGCTTGGAGGATTTATATCTCAAGCACAACGACTTACTTTAAAAATGGGTGAGAACGATATGTTTTCATCGCTCAATAATTCAGAGGTAAAAGGCACTGTTTACATTATACAAGATGCAGCTTTGGTTGATATTTTGAAAAAACATTCGGAGCTAAATGCTAGCATATCGCATGTGCCGGGTTATCGTTTGCAGGTTTTTTTTAGTGCAACTCGTACTGCACGCCAAGAAGCTGAAGCTATTCAGAAGAGATTCAAATCATCGAATAGTAATCATGCCGTTTATTTAGAGTATAAAGCTCCTTATTGGAAAGTAAAAATAGGTGATTTTAAATCAAAATCCGATGCCCTTAGAGCCAAAAATGAGATGTCAATCGATTTTCCTAACTCGTGGATAATTAAAGAAATGGTAGAAAAGAAACCCACGGTTTCTACTGAGGACTAAAAATAAACATCTGTACTTTTAAATTTGGTTTACTACATATTAATAAACAAAAAAAAACTGAAAAAATGAAAACAAGAAAAGTAGCAAAAACAATCACCCAAGAACTTATAGCCAATGGAATAGGCTGGGTAGCAGGACTTTTGTCCGTAGAATTGTTGTCAACCTTTTTTGCTGTGCGTAGTTGGAAAAACGCATGGGGGTTGTTCTCGCACAAAACAACTGTGAGTGCCGATACTTTCAATTTTTTAGAATGGTTGGTTACTGCCGTAGTAGGTTTTGTGGTTTTATTTGTTGTAAACAGATTAGTAGGCAATTGGTTGCTCAATAGAATAGAAAAGGAAGAAAATTCATAATTAATTAGGAATTGTGAATTAAGAATTAAGAATTAAGAATTA
>DZBP01000159.1 GCA_022729915.1 Draconibacterium orientale
TAGTAATTATCCAAACCATAATTCCTATTTTGCTGTTGATGCACAAGAATATACGTTTTAAAATTGCCAGCAGCACCGTTTATTTTCATATTCGGATTCATTTCATTGAATTGTTCTTCTATCGATTCTATTAAATCTCTGTCGTTTAAGTGTTTCCAATATGCTTTTACACGTTTGTAATATTCGGGGTAATTGTAGCGACCGGCATAGCCATAGATGGCTGTTTGTACCGGAGTAGGCTGTGTTTGCTTGCCTTTCATGTAAAAAGCCAACATTCGTCCGGCAGCGTCGAGGTTCAAAATAGGGTGAAAGCGGTCATCGAATTGCAACAGTAGCTTTTTGTTCATATTATTGTTGTTGATGAGCTTGCGAAGTGCCAAACCATGCTCTTTGCTTACCATTTTATCGCAGTTTTGATAAGTTTTAAGTCCAAAAAGCTTTGCCATGTACGGCTGCATGTGGCACAAACCCAAACCTCCATCATCGGAGCTGTTCGGAAGCAAATCCACACCGCCAGTTTCTTGCATTATCATTGCCAACAGCAAATTTTCGGGCAATCCATAACGCTTTTCTACTTTATTGGTAATATTTTTGAAGCGCAAACTTCTCAAAATCATGCCATAAAGTCGCTCGTCGGTACTTCTTCCACTCACGCCCATTATGCGCACCGAACCTATCATGTTCAGATTTTCAAAGCTTGGCTCCGGATAAAGCTCTTGATATTCTAAATTTTCAGGTACTAAACTCTTATACGATTCTCTGTTTTCGAGCACTATTTCTGCCTCTGCCGGAAGTGGTATTTCTTCTTCAAAGTTTAGAAAATAGACACTTAAGGCAAACACTTCTATTAGCAAGCCCACTAAAAAGACTTTTCTTGTTTTTCTACTCATCATAGCTGTTTTCTTTTTTCCGATAAATCGTTTATACCAGTACAAAAATAATCTATTTATTCGTATTTGAAAAAAAATGCCTTTCGTTAATTAGGCAAAAACTATTTTTTTGATAATTTTGAGCCGTTTTTATTTCTTTAGCAGCAAAACTTTTGCAAAAGAACTCATTATCCATTTTAAAATTTCAAAAATGAAAAAAATACTTATTATTTTCTTAGTTACTATTACTTTTTTTGCTTGCAACAGAAGCCAAAAACTGGTAGAACTTACTCCGGCTGATACTATCGCCCTTAAACCCAATAACGATTACATGGTGCTTGCCACGAATTGGTATCAGCAGTCGGCTGAAATGCGTGCCTTGTATTATCAATCGTACAACTTGGCTAAAGCCATGATTTTGCTCAATTCAAAAAACAATAAAACCGGTAAAAAGCCCGCCGTTGTGCTCGACATCGACGAAACCGTTCTCAACAACAGCCCTTTCGAAGCCAAAGCCATAGAAACCGGCATTAATTACACGCCCGAAACTTGGAAAGCTTGGACGGATTTAGCCAAAGCCGAAGCTTTGCCCGGTGCCCTCGAATTTATCCTTTTCGCTAAAGAGCAAGGCGTGGAAGTGTTCTACATTTCGAATCGCAAAACCCAAGAAATGGAAACTACCATTAAAAACCTCAAAGACAAAGGCTTTCCCAATGCCGACACTTCCTTTGTGTTGTTGCGCACCGAAACGTCCGACAAAACTCCACGCCGCGACAAAGTAAGCCAAAACTACGAGATTATTTTATTGGTGGGCGACAACCTTACCGACTTTTCCGAAATCTTTGCTAAGCGTGGCGACGACATGGGCTTTGGCGTGGTAGATGCAAACAAAAAAGAATTTGGTACTAAGTTCATCGTCTTGCCCAACCCAATGTATGGCGAGTGGGAAAGCACCATTTATCAGTACAAACGCGATTGGACTGAAGCGCAAAAAGACTCTTTGCGCAAAAGCAAGCTAATTATTGGATACTAACCTATATATAAGGAGTGTGAAGTGGAGCTTTCGGCATGAAGGCTTCGCTTTTTTGCTTTCTTTGCTACTTTAATTTCGATTGTACACTAGCGCAAAAGTCATAAAAGACTTTGAACGATTTGATATGTTGCTTCGCAGTAGCTCTTTTTATTAATTGTTTTAAATAGTCTGGTTCGGTAACACCACGAGGTTTTTGCTTTGTATAAAGAATATTTCTTTCTGCAAGTAGTTCTGACAGATAGGTTTCATGAAAATCGGCATGGGTTTCGTAACCGTCTAGTTTTCCCATCAATTCAGGGTCTTTGGTTGATACATCGTAGAAGGCAACAAATTCTTTCAATTTTTCTCTTGCTGGGTTTCGCTTAAACACCTTTGAGTTTCCCAAAAACCACGTTTCAATACATCTATTTTGAACAATAATAATCAATTTTGTATTTGAATTTAATAGAATGTGTTCTTTTTCAATAAATTCTAACACTTCATTTTCTCGCTCGGTTACTGTAAACTCATCAGCATCTAAGCAAATTACGAAATAATCATAATTTCCTATTGAATTTATATCTGCTACTGAATTTCGTAAATGATTGTGCAACAAAGAGGGATATCCATTGCCTGTGAAGATATAAAAATTCTTTTCTACTGCTTCAAAAGCATCTTTAATTTCTTGCATTTCAGGTATTAAAGCAGCAATCCACTTGGGATATACTTTTTTTTCTGTTTTGCGACCCTCAACTAAAAAGTAGATATTCATAATTGTTCAGTACCTGTTTGATATTCCTCTAATTGAATCAATTGCATAAAGGCTTCGTGTTTCGATTTTCCGATATTAAACTTTGCAACATCGTGCGTATTAATAGCTCCGGCATTTCTGGTAATCAGTTTCCAGTTGTTGTGGCTTATCGAATTGATAATATACGGGTGATGACTTGTCAAAATGAATTGAAGTTGTCGATGCGAATTAAGAATATCGTGCGTAATTTCATCAATGCAATTGATACCAAGGCTATTTTCAAATTCATCAATTAAAAAAACAGTACCTTCAGAGCACAAGTAGAGTTCGCTCAATTGCTTTAAAGTGCGCATCATACCCCACGAGATATTTTTTGATGAAATCCAAAAATCAACGTTGTATTCTTTTATTTGAATATCGATGGCGGTCTTAGAATCTTTTGTTTGTTCGGAAAATCGAATATCCTCAATGGTTGGAAATATTTCCAAAAAACGTTGTTTTATTTCGTTGAAAACCTTGTGATTATTAATATAAGCGATATACAATTTAATAGATGTTTTAAACTCACTTTCTATTATTTTGCTTAATGTATCGTAGTCAGTTAAGATGTCTTTGTTTATAGTGGTTTGCATTTTGGTTTCCGAAAAGCCAAACTGATTGCTCAAATTGATTTTCATCAATTCTAAAAAAACTGGTTTTACAGCATCTTCTTCTTTCAATAGATGAATAACACTTTTTTCGGGAGATAATTTAATTGTCTGATTTCCAAAGAAAAGTATTTTATCTGTATTTCTATCAATTATTTGTTCCTTGTCTTTTACCTGAAGTCTTTCGTATATTAGTTTGGGTTTGTTTGAATTAGTTTCATTTTCAAATTCATCAATAAATAGAGAAACTTCTTTTGTTTCAAAGGCACCATACCAATTATATATTTTTTTGTCTAATCTTTCAAATGTAACATTCCACTCTACACCATTGAGCGAATTGCCTTCTGCTATTTCTTTTAATGTATGAATAGCTCTCAATATCTGTGTTTTGCCTACTCCCGATGCGCCAACTAATAAAGTCAGTTTATTAAAAACCATCGTATGAAGCTCCCATTTTCGGGTATTATCTTTTAATTGGAATGATAGTATTTTCATTTAGAAAAAAATTATTGTTTTTTATATTGCAAAGATAATAAGAATATTAAAATCACCTATTTTGTTCATAAATAGGATTGCTATGCTATTGTTTAAGCGCAGCAGCCCTCACAGTTGTTTCTTTTTTTCACTCCACAAATATACTACTCTTTTTTTGTATTGCAAAAAGTAAAAACGGACTAGAACTAAATTACCCCCCTTTTGCTACCAACCAGTATTGGCTTTATAAATGCTTATTTGTTGGAAAATATCGTTTCCTGTGCATTTAGGGCATTGCAAACTTTCATCAGCCATTTCGAGATATTGCTTAATTGCGTTCATAGTTTGATTCCTTCTTTTTTGATGATTTTATATAAGGGCACTTCCATTTTTTCATAGCGTTCTTTGGTTGTAGGAACGGTGCTAATTACCTTTTCATATTTTTCTAATATATTGTATTTCACATCACTCATGCGGCGAATTTCGGTATAGGGCGATTGCATCGTTTTCAAAACGACCAACACATCAATATCCGAATCCTCTCGTGCTTCGCCGCGCGAATATGAGCCAAAAAGAATGAGCCAGACAAGCTCCTCGCCGTAGAGTTTCTGCAAATCTGCTTTGAACAGACTTAATATAGGATTTATTTTGCTGTCGATGTGCTTTCTCATTTTCTATTGAGTTTGAACCCTACAAAAGTACTTAATTTGTGATATAATTGCAATAAAAGAGAGTAATTTTTTTTCATTCGATTTGTTTCGATGCTTTGCGCTATCTTTTTTTGACACATTGACCAACCCCAAATCCACTCAGCCCCACCTAATAAAAGCCGTTTCTTACACAATTCATTATTATTCTTCTAAAAAATTATTCTTCTACAAATTTACTTTTAATTAGATTTAAAAATGCAGAATTTCGGGCATCGGCATCTTTTATTACTGCATCAATATCCCAAATAAAGATGCCTACGGGCAACAAAATATCTGGCTCCATTTGAATAGCAACTTTTCTTTCTCTGTAATACATTTTACCCGAAGAGTATAAAGGAGTATAATCTCCTTTCAATGCAAGTTCAACTTCTTTATTTAATTCAATAATACCATAAAACCAAATACGTTGAATTTTGTTATCATAAAATTGCATTAATTTTCTAGCTCGTTTTTCAAGTTGCGTAATCACTTTTATATTTTCTTCAAGTGAAATACCGCGCTTTTTCAATTCAACAATAACAACATCAAATGGAATATTTTCAGATGGGTTATTTGAAAAAACAATTGCTATATCAGGTCTGTCGTCATCTCTTTTTGTTTCCTCATTGGTAATAAACTTTATTAAATCGCCCATTTCTTTATCGCTCAGAACGGCTTCATAAGTCATATATTTGTCATCAAGTAGCCATGCATTATTACTATACAAATCATTTACAAAATTTTCCTTTTCAAATTGAATTTTCATAGTAGCAAATAGTTTATGCAGTTCGGCTTCGCTATTTTCTTTTGTAGAATTTTTTAGTTTGTCAATAGTTAATTGTCTAAATAAAATATATTCGGTTAATGCTCTTGACGAAATCTCAATGGATTTTTGATATTGTTCATCAGTCAATGAATTTGCTTCGAGAAGCTCTCTTTGTGCTTTAAAAAACTCATCTTGTGCTTTTTTTAAAATATCCGTTCTCGAACTATACCCAATATCATCTGATTTGAAATAACCACTTAAATGTGGATATTTATTGACCAGATTATTTTTTGTCTGTTTATTTTTATCTTTTATCTGTGGTATTTCATTTTCAATTATCAAAGCAACCTTTTTACGAAATAAATTTTGTATAATTTTAAGGTCATTATCCGGAATATCAAGACTTTGTCGTGAATAATCTACTCGCCCGACAAACCAATCAGAAAATAGCAAAAAAATCATTTTATATCCACTTGGAATATTTTCATTGTCAATTATTTCAATTTTTTTTGTTCTATCATCAACAGAAATTGCTGCAATTAGTGAAGTTTCTGAAATATCGACCTTTTGAATAGAATAATATAAATTAAATTTATCAAAAATATTTACAGAACTATCAAGTTCTACTAATTTTAGTTCCGGAATATCTGAAATAGAGATAACTTCTGTTGTTTTTAAATTCTCAACGTCTGACTTCAAATTTATTATAATATTTACGCCTTGTTGTTTCAAACGAAACAAGCGAGGATAAAACTCCTCTAGTATTCTCTGTTTTAAGTATAAGGGTTGTATATAATTATATGCTTTTAACTTAGTGAAAGTATAATCGTGCATTTGAATTGTTGTACCTCTTTTTTTACTTTCAATAGGCACAATAACACAACTTTTTTCGTTTAAATCCTCTGTAAATGCAAATGTTCTTTTATAATTTTCATAAATGCTTTCAATTTCTATGGTTTCAAAATAACAAGGAAACACTAACCGACCTAATCCCTTATGTGACTTCTCTTCGACATCAAATAATCTACAAAATTTTTTGTATCTATCATCATTAAAACCAATTCCATTGTCCTCAATCGTTATTTTTAATGTTTCTACTTCCTTGTATGTTTTTGCTGATATGTCAATATTAATTTCAGATGCTTCTGCGTCCAAAGAATTGGCTATTGCCTCAAAATAAACCATTTCCAGAGATGAATTTCCAAAAAACATTTTAACTGCCTGACTTAGTTTTACTTCCATTGTGCAAAATTTAATATTTATTTGTAGCAAAAATAATTTATATTTTTATTAATTAGGGTAAATGTGTATCTTTTTTTCAAACTTTAATTCATATTAAGGATTTTTTATTGAACAGATTAATTTCTTGCCCAGAAATGGATTAAATGCAATTCCATGATTATAAATGATACTATTTATTTCAATAAATATTTAAAAATCAGATAAAATACAAATCAATTGTGGTTAATCAGCCACTATTTTCTATCCATTTTCTTTTTTTTTATTTTGCAAAAATACAAAATTAAACGAAACACAGCTATTCTTTTTCAGCAGATTTAGGTTAAAACTCTAAAATTGTTCATTTTCTTTCTTATAACTTGTTGGTTCAACCCCAAATCCACTCAGCACCACCCAAAAATACGTTCGTGCGAAAGAAAAAAATCACAGCTCCTCTCAAAAAGCCCTCCGCACTCAATAAAAAACTGTCCGCACTGTTCAATAAAAACTCTGAAATTCAAGAATATCAGGGGGCATCGAACAAAAAATAAAATGCGCAATATCAAAAACACTATGCGCTAGCCAAAAATGACTATGCGCCACTATAAAAAGTCTCCGCGCTAGCCAAAAATGGCTATGCGCCACTCCAAAAAGTCTCGGCGTTAGCCAAAAATGGCTATGCG
>DZBP01000160.1:0-2007 GCA_022729915.1 Draconibacterium orientale
ATATTAATAAATTAAACTAAAATAATAGTACTATTTCTGTTATTTTCAGTTTTTTTAATAGCTTATTTACATTCCAAATTTTGCTCGGAAATCTTAGTTAATATTTTATGAAATGTAACTAGATTAAAAATTGAAATTGTGTTTTACATTTTTTTTTCGTTTAATTTAAAATCTATCGTTTATTAAATGCACAATTTTAAATTTGTAAATATCTGAGATATTCAAAAAAAAAGCCGCAAATTAGCTTTTTGCCGCTTTTTGTTTTTTTTAGTGTCAAATACTTTAAATAAATTACAATTCGTTGATGTATTCTTTGATTTCTTGTTTTGATGTTTCAAATTTGAATGAATCTAAAAGCAAAGCATAATTTTCTTTGTCAGCGACTCTACTGTATGCAAATTTTGCAAATTCTACTCTATTGTTTTCGAAATTGAATAAGTGTACAATGTCTCGTACTTGTTTGGTTAATAAGTAGTTGTTGTTGCATACATATTTTGCAGCCGAAAGTCGTTTCGACTCCATGGCTTCGCGTTCGAGGCTTTTGGTTATTTGCAAAAACTGGGTATCGTTGAAGCTTGGAGTACAATTAGTGTTTTGATTATCAGATATTTCAACTATTTCATTGTTCTGATTAGGACGGCTATTATTTCGTTTATTATTTTCGCCATTTTCTGTGGCTATTTTTTCAATAATATTGTCAATGTCAATATTAAAATCTATACCTTTTGTGCCAATGCTTATGTTATTGCTTTCATTTCCAATTACAACATTTCCATTTTCATACTTAATTCCTCCATTTGTACCTTCAGGCGACTGAGTGGTTGTGTAGCTAACTGCATCGTTGGCATCATTTTCATCGCCCATATATTCATCATCAACTGAAAAACGGGGCAGTTCAGATACCAACTCAAGAGCCAAAGGTGAAGAGCCTGCACCCTGATCAATTCTTCTTCTTCCTTGTAGCGGTTTTTGCTGAACAAATGTATAAATTTTTTCGGTATTTGGGCGTACATTTACTGTTTTTTCAATATAACCCAGAAAACGATTTTCAAAAACAACGCGAATTTGATAAATGCCAGCTTCTACATTTTCTACCCTTACACTTTCTTCAAAGGTATTAATTTGCAAGTTTCCGTTAATTATTAATCGGAATTTTTGTGCTGGATTATTTGTAAACAGTATAAAATTAGACGATTGTGAAAATACATTCAAATTCACAAAAATAAAAAAAGCAACTAAAAAATATTTTAATTTCATATTTATGTATTTTTTTTTGAAATTTTATTCTAAATCATTGACAGAATGTCATTTTTCAAACTTTTGAAAATCGTAGCTGCATGAAAGAAATAAATTCTACAATTGCAAACTAAATTCATAATATAAACAGAAAATTTAATTTATTATTTTACAAAACTACAAAAAAGAATGCATTTGGGCTAATTTTCTAATAATATTTGACATACAAATGAGAAAACCAAAATACATTTGACTACAAAATTTTTATCAACAAAAAAAACAGAAAAATAATTTGTTGCAATAGCATGAAAAAGAGTGTTTTATATAAATGAAAATTAAATTAAAAAAAAGTTACTAAATTTTAATAGATTCAAAAAAATATCATACCACGTTTTTATAAAATTTATTACTTTTGCGACCTATTTCAATGAAATTGATATTCAGTTAAAAAAAACGATAAAACGTAAAATAATCTATGAGTTCAAAAAAAATAGCAATAATGTTAATTGCTTTATTTATAATGCTTTCCTCTCAAGCTCAAGACGAAATTTGGCTTTTAAATGGCGAAAAGCTTAAGGTTTCGGAGTTAGAATTTTCTGATGACAATTTGCTAATTCGATACAAAAACGACAAGGGAAAAACCAAATTAGTCTCCACAAAAGATTTATTTTCAGCAACTCCCGCCGGCGATAAAGAATACATTTTTTATGTTCCTACAGCCGAAATGAGTATCGAAAACATGAAAGAATTTATGCAAGGAGAAGTAGATGC
>DZBP01000160.1:2107-7041 GCA_022729915.1 Draconibacterium orientale
TGGAATTGGTTTGGTTGGAGGTTTTACTACTGCGTATTTAATTAGCAAATAGATAGTTACTTTTTTTATTCAAAAAAAATAAAACAAAAACAATGAGTTTAACGGCAATTTCGCCAATTGATGGCAGATACAGAAGCAAAACCGAACGTATGTCCGACTTTTTTTCGGAGTATGCACTTATCCGATACCGAGTTTTGGTGGAAGTGGAGTATTTTATAGCACTTTGCAATATTCCATTGCCGCAATTAGCTGATTTTCCGAAAGATAAATACATCGACTTGAAAGGAATTTATTTGAATTTCACTCACGAAGATGCTAAAAAAGTAAAATCGATAGAGCGAATTACAAATCACGATGTAAAGGCGGTTGAATATTTTATCAAAGAACAATTTGATGTTTTGAAACTTGAAAAATACAAAGAGTTCATTCACTTTGGTTTAACCTCGCAAGACATCAACAATACAGCTACTCCGTTGAGCCTCAAAAATGCAATGGAAGAGGTAATTTTGCCCGAAATTTTATTGGTAGTTGAGCAAATAAAATCGCTTAGCCAAAAATGGCGCAAAATAGCAATGCTTGCTCGCACTCACGGACAGCCGGCTTCGCCAACTCGCTTAGGCAAAGAGTTTTATGTTTTTGTAGAACGCATTGAAAAACAATTAGTTTTGTTCAAAACAATTCCCTATTCGGCTAAATTTGGAGGTGCTACCGGAAATTTCAATGCCCATGTAGTTGCTTATCCCAAAATAGCTTGGAAAGATTTTGGCAACGAGTTTGTCAACGAAATTTTAGGATTGAGCCGCTCACAAACTACCACTCAAATAGAGCATTACGACAATTTAGCCGCTCACTGCGATGCCTTGAAGCGAATTAATACCATTTTTATAGATTTTTCGCGCGATATATGGACTTATATATCAATGGATTACTTCAAACAAAAAATTAAAGCAGGCGAAATAGGTTCGTCGGCTATGCCACACAAAGTAAATCCTATTGATTTTGAAAACGCCGAAGGTAATTTTGGTTTAGCAAATGCCATTTTGGAGCATCTTTCAGCCAAACTGCCTATTTCTCGCTTGCAGCGCGATTTGACCGATTCTACAGTGCTTAGAAATCTGGGTGTTCCACTTTCGCACATGCTCATTTCGCTCAAATCCCTTGAGAAAGGAATTAGCAAACTGCTTATTAATGAAGCGTCTATCTCTGCCGATTTAGCTAAAAACTGGGCGGTTGTTGCCGAAGCCATTCAAACCATTTTGCGACGCGAAAACTACCCGAATCCTTACGAAGCTTTGAAAAATTTAACTCGCATTAATTCGGAGGTAAATGAAAAAAGCATTCATTATTTTATTGAAAACCTTAATGTTAGCAATGAGATAAAGGCTGAATTGATACAAATTACTCCTTGGAATTATACTGGGCTATAAAATAAAAACCAAGCATTTAAAAAGAAAGAAATTTGTTTAAAAATATGTTAAAAAACATTTGTTGTTGTTTTTTAAATATACTCTTTATTTTTGTAGTCTGAAATTTATACAAAACTAAACGTAAATTCAAGATATTCAAATACTTGTATTTTGTTTTTAATATAGAATATTCAAATAAAAATAACTTAAAGCTATGGCATTCAATTTAAGAAACAGACATTTTTTAAAATTGCTAGATTTTACTCCAAAAGAAATTAAATTTTTATTGGATTTGTCGGCTGACCTTAAAAAAGCTAAATATGCAGGAACCGAAAAGCAAATGCTCAAAGGTAAAAACATTGCGCTAATTTTCGAAAAAGCTTCAACACGCACACGTTGTGCTTTTGAAGTGGCTGTTCACGACCAAGGAGGTCATGTAACTTATTTAGGTCCATCAGGTTCGCAAATTGGTTACAAAGAGTCAATGAAAGATACTGCACGCGTTTTAGGCGGAATGTATGATGGTATTGAATATCGCGGGTATGGTCAAGATGTGGTAGAAGAATTGGCAAAATATGCAGGAGTTCCTGTTTGGAATGGGCTTACTAATGAATTTCACCCAACTCAAATATTGGCTGATTTCTTAACAATGCAAGAGTTTTCTGACAAACCATTAAATAAAGTAACTTTTGCATATTTAGGCGATGCTCGCAACAATATGGGCAACTCGCTAATGGTTGGAGCTGCTAAAATGGGTATGGATTTTAGAGCCATAGCACCCAAATCGCTTTTCCCCGATGAAGAATTAGTTGCAAAAGCTCGCGAAATAGCTAAAGAAACAGGCGCAAAAATTACGCTTACCGAAAGTGTGGAAGAAGGCGTAAAAGGTTGCGATTTTCTTTATACCGATGTGTGGGTTTCGATGGGTGAAGCTGATAGCGTTTGGGCAGAGCGTATTAACCTTCTAAAACCTTACCAAGTAAACAAAAAAGCAATGGATTTGACGGGCAACCCGAATGTGAAATTTATGCATTGTTTGCCTGCTTTCCACAACCGCGAAACGAAATTAGGGGAAGAAATTTTCAATAAATTTGGACTCGACGGACTTGAAGTTACCGAAGAAGTGTTTGAATCTCCAGCTTCAATCGTTTTTGAAGAAGCCGAAAATAGATTACATACCATTAAAGCCATCATGGTAGCTACTTTAGGTGCTTAAATTTGGTTGATTATGAGTTAATTAGTTTAATTATTTTATACTAATGATTAAAAAAAAATCCCGACAAATGTTTTTTAAACAATTGGCGGGATTTTTTTAAAGATTTTTTAATCAAATTGGTTGTTCGTAACTAAAAAAAAGCAGTTGTAAGTGCAAAAAACTTAAAATATACTGACTTTTATCAGTTTATTTCAGAAAAGCTTAAAAAGATTGTTAAATAAATATTAATTCCCCTAAAAAAAATAGAAATATGCAATAAGTTTACTATTTTTGCGCAAAAATGTATTTATTTTAAACAATATAATTACTAATATATAAAAGGTATTCAATGAAAAACTTCAAAATATCACTGAATTCTTTTTATAAATAACAAAAAAAATAAAACTATGCAAATAGCAAAAATCCAAGCAAGAGAGCTCTTAGATTCAAGAGGAAATCCTACAGTAGAAGTTGATGTAATCACTACCAACGGAATTTTGGGAAGAGCAATTGTTCCATCAGGAGCTTCTACAGGAATTTACGAAGCTGTTGAATTGCGCGATGGCGACAAAAGTCGTTACTTAGGAAAAGGCGTTCTTACCGCTGTAAACAACGTAAATACTGTAATTAACGAAGAATTAAACGGTTTTATCGTTACTGACCAAATAGCCATTGACAAAGCACTTATCGAACTTGATGGTACTGAAAATAAAGGCAAATTAGGTGCAAATGCAATGTTAGGTGTTTCATTGGCATGTGCTAAAGCTGCTGCTCAAGAAACCGGTCAGCCACTTTATCGCTACATTGGTGGCGTTAATGCAGCTACTCTTCCTGTTCCTATGATGAATATTTTGAATGGTGGACAACATGCCGACAACAAAATAGACGTTCAGGAATTTATGGTTATGCCTGTAGGTGCTGCCAATTTTAGAGAAGCTATTCGTATGGGTGCTGAAATTTTCCACTCGTTAAAATCAGTTTTAAAAGCAAAAGGACATTCTACAAACGTAGGCGACGAAGGTGGTTTTGCTCCAAACTTAAATTCTAACGAAGAAGCAATCGAAACTATTCTTGAAAGTATTGTAAAAGCTGGTTACAAACCCGGTGTAGATGTGTATATTGCACTTGATGCTGCTGCATCTGAATTTTACAAAGACGGCGTTTACCACATGGAATCGACAGGCAAAAACTACACTTCGGACGAATTGGTTGAATATTGGAAAGAATGGATTGAAAAATATCCTATCCTTTCGTTGGAAGACCCATTTGACCAAGACGATTGGAATGGTTGGGAAAAACTAACTGCTGCTGTGGGACACAAAGCACAAATCGTAGGTGATGACCTTTTCGTAACCAACGTTAAACGTTTACAAGAAGGTATTAATCGTAAAGCTGCCAATTCAATTCTTATTAAATTGAATCAAATTGGTACTTTGACCGAAACAATCGAAGCTGTGAAATTAGCTACTGAAAACAGTATGACTGCTATCATTAGCCACCGTTCGGGCGAATCGGAAGATACTACTATTGCTGAATTAGTGGTAGCTTTAAATACCGGTCAAATTAAAACTGGCTCGGCTTCACGTACCGACCGTATTGCAAAATACAACCAACTTTTCCGCATTGAAGAAGCACTTGATGTACAAGCTAAATTCTTAGGAAAAGGTTTGAAATTTGTAAAATAAGCAGATTTTTTATCAAAATAAACTCAAAAGCCGTCAAAACTTATTGTTTCGACGGCTTTTTTTATTCTGAAATCTAAATTCTTTCGTAATTTATTTCTTTGTTCTTTTTATTACTTATAATACACTTTTAATTTTTCAATAACCAAATGCACAGCCGGACAAGTACTTGTATTTTTGAGTGTTAAGTCTAAGATTTGGTAAAAGCGTTTGCGGTCGGTGTGTGGATATTCGCGGCAAGCTTTCGGGCGGTCGTCGTAAACCGAACAATAATTGTCTGTACCCAAAAAAGGGCAAGGCATCGACCTGAATACAAAGTCGTTATCTTCATCAATGCGCAAATAAGTTTCGGTAAGTTTGGCGGGTTTCATTCGAGTGGCTTTTGCCAATCGAGCAATGTCGGTATCGCTCAAGCGAGGACCTAAACCACTGCAACATTTGCCACAGGCTAAGCAATCTATTTCTTCAAATACCTCATTGTGAAAAGTTTCCACAACTTTATCCAAGTCATTGGGTTTCTTTTTTCCTAGATTTTTCAAAAATGCTTTATTTACCTGATAATTTATCTTTGCTTTTTCTAAGTATGAATTGTACAACTCTTGTTTTGTCATTCTTTTTTTTAATTCAAAAAAATAAGCGTCTTTTAAATCT
>DZBP01000161.1 GCA_022729915.1 Draconibacterium orientale
CAGAATTCATGCAAAGTTGGTGAGTTTCAGCTGGATATGGGTTTCCAGTAGCTTCTATTGCACAAGCACCAATCAAGCCTTGAGTAAACTCAAATTGGTGGTTAAATTTTTTTGCAATTGCATTTAAAACTTTTTCAGCTTGTGCAATTATCTCAGGTCCAATACCATCGCCGGGTAATTTTGCTATTTTATACATTTTTATAAGGTTAAAAAAAAGAATTAATAATTTTTTTCATGAAAAAAACTGCTAGAATATTAAAACTTTTTTTGAAAACAAAAATTTCAAAATTCTAACAAAACATTGACTACATCAATTAAAAGACAAAGATAAAAAAAGGATTTTATTGCAGTATTTATTCCTTTTTTCTAGGTGAATAAAAATAATTTAATTATCTTTGCTACTCAGGTTTGTTTCAAGGTTCAAGCTTTCTAATTAATTGATATTCAATAATTAAAAGCACATTTTTTTACTTTAAAAAGACAAAAGTAGCAAAAAAAGAATATTGAAATTTAACAAACTCTTAATAATAAAAGAAAATACTGGTATATTACAAAAAGAAAACTTATGATTAAAGAGAATTTTACAAAGTACATCGAAAATGCAATAATTGAGAATTGGAACATGCCGGCTTTTACCAATTATGAGAGTATTTCGGTAACTTATGGCGAAGTGGGCGTAAAAATTAAAGAATTACATTTTCTTTTTAAAGAACTTGGCATCAAAAAAGGCGATAAAGTAGCATTGATAGGTGGAAATTCAGTAAATTGGGCAATATCATACTTAGCCACAGTAAGTTATGGTGCAGTTCTAGTGCCACTTTTAGCTGATTTCCGTCCCAAAGATATTACACATTTGGTAAACCATTCCGACTCCATCGTTTTTTTTAGTGAAGAAAAATTAGCTTCGCCTTTGAATATGGCAGAGTTTCCAAATTTAGAAATTCTATTTTCGCTGACAGATTTTTCTGTTAAATATGCAAAGAATGAAAAAAATATCAAAAAAATTGATAAAGCAGTTGCACAATTTGCACAAATTTCGCCAAGCAAAGAGAGCTTTGATTTAGAAGAAATTCCCAACAACGAATTGCTCGAAATCCTCTATACATCAGGCACTTCGGGCTTTTCAAAAGGAGTAATGCTTAATCACAATTCGCTGGCAGCCAATGTGCGTTATGCTCGCAAAAATATGCCGCTAGAAAGTGGCGACAGTATTTTGTCGTTTTTACCGCTTGCCCATGCTTATGGTTGCGCCTTTGAGTTTTTGTACCCATTTTCGATAGGTTGCCACATTACTTTTTTGGGCAAACTACCATCACCTCAAGTACTTATCAAAGCTTTTGGAAAAGTACAACCTCGTTTAATTTTAAGTGTTCCGTTGATTATCGAAAAAATTTATAAAAAGAAAATTAAACCGGAACTTGAAAAAAAATCGATTCAAATTTTATTAAAAATTCCAATTATTAAAGAAAAAATTTATAAAAAAATAAATGATTCTATGACCGAATCTTTTGGTGGAAAATTTAAAGAAGTGGTGATAGGTGGTGCTGCTTTAAACCCTGAAGTAGAGCATTTCTTAAATCGCATAAATTTCAAATTTTCAACAGGTTATGGCATGACTGAATGTGGTCCACTCATTTCTTATGACGGTTGGCGTACAAGAAAAGTAGGTAGCACCGGAAAAAAAGTAGATTCTTTAGAAATAAAAATAATCAAGGAAAATGAAGATAGCGAAATAGGTGAAATTTGTATGCGCGGCGAAAATGTAATGCTTGGTTATTATAAAAATGAAATTGCTACAAAAGATGCGCTTGACAGCGAAGGCTGGCTTCATTCGGGCGACTTGGGAACTATCGATAAAAATGGATATATTGAAATAAAAGGAAGGAGCAAAAGTATGATTCTTGGACCTTCGGGACAAAATATTTATCCGGAAGAAATTGAAGCTCAGATAAATCACTTTAAATTAGTAGGTGAATCGTTAGTTGTAGAATGCGATGGAAAATTGTGCGCATTAATTTATCCCGACCAAGAAATACCGGAAGCCAAAAGCTTGTCGAAAGATGAAATGCTAAAACAACTCAACGATGATATTACTCGGCTTAACAAAGAATTGCCTGCCTATATGCGCATTGCAAGTGTTGAAATTAAAGAAGAGGAATTTGAAAAAACACCCAAGAAAAGTATAAAACGGTTTTTATATACTTCCGCAAATTTTCAAATTCACAAAATAAATTAAATTACTAATTGCCAATTGATTAAATATATTCAAGTGAATAAAAACTTCACTTAGAAATAGAAAATATTTTAATAAAAAATATGTATTTAGCAATTGGCAATTAACCAAAATACCAAAAAATTTTATTTAGATTATCCAAACCTTGCATATTCGATTTTGTTTGATTATCTTTGAAAAACTTTTATTTACTTAAAGATGGCTATAAATCGTGCAAATTATTCAATTTCAACAGAAATAAAGGCAAGTATAAAAAATCAGATGTCCGAAAAAGATATGCCTGAAAAAGAAGAAAAACGCAGAAATAGAAAAGATATTCAAAACTCTGACGAACAAGAATTTAAACAAAAATATCTAAAAGCGCGCAACAAAACGATAGATTTGTTTGGAAGGCACATGGACAACATCAAGCTGAAAAATGAAATCAAAGAACAGCGTGACGAAATAGAACAGCAACGAAAAAAAATAGAACTCGCCTACAACCGTGCGCGCAAACGAACGATTGAACTCTACGGTAAGCATTCGGACTTAAAAAAAGCAACCAAACGCATTGAATATCAACAACAAGAACTTATTAAAACCAATAAAGAACTCGAAAAGAAAAATCGCGAAATAAACGATAGCATTGAATATGCAAAAAAAATTCAAGATGCAACTTTGCCTTCAATAAAAAAAATTAGCAAGTACATTAAAGATTTTTTTATACTTTTTATGCCTCGTGATGTAGTAAGTGGCGATTTTTTTTGGTTCCATCGCAAAGAAAATGAGCTTTATATGGCTGTTGCCGATTGTACAGGTCATGGTGTACCGGGTGCATTTATGTCCATTTTGGCGAGCACATTGCTCAACGACATTGTAAGTTTAGATAAATTTTCGTCGCCTGCGCTTATTTTAAAAGAATTAAATAGCCGAATAGTTAAAGCTCTGCAACAAGGCACCAATTTGGAACAAACTGATGGAATGGATATTTCACTTTGCAGAATTGAACTAGAAAATAAAGAATTTGAAATAGCTTGTGCAAACCAAGATGCCTATTTGATGATGAATAACGAATTGATAATCATAGAAAGTGATTTATTTTCGGTAGGAGGAAATTTGGGAAACGAAGCGGAAATAGAATACACCAATCGTCATTTTCAAATTCAAGAAAACACAAAATTGTATCTACTTTCTGATGGCTTCAAAGACCAATTTGGAGGTTCGAAAAATAAAAAATACGGTATTTTAAAACTTCAAGAATTATTCACCAATTGCAAAAACATTCAATTCAACGACCAAAAAAAATATATTGAAACTGAATTTTTACGATGGAAACATAAAAACAAGCAAATTGATGATATTCTTATTTTTGGAATAGAACTTGATAGCTTAGAAATAGATAAATAAGCAAAAATTTTCAAATAAAAATAAAAAAAAGTTGTGATTCATTTTTTAGAAAATCACAACTTTTTTTTATAACTACCTTTTATTTAGTCGTGCACAAAGCTAAACAATCTGCTCCAACGAATTTTATTGAACAATCCTTCGTCAGGGTTGATAGAAAGCCAAATAAATGCAGCTTTTCCAACTACGTGATCTTCAGGCACAAATCCCCAGAAACGAGAATCAGCAGAATTATGACGGCTATCGCCCATCATAAAATAATAATCCATTTTAAAGGTATATTCTTTTGCTTCTTTTGCGTTAATAAAGATTTTGTCGCCTTTAATTTCAAAATCATTACCTTCATAAACATCAATGGCTCTGCGATATAAAGCAATATTTTGCATCGAAAGTTTAATAGTAACATTTTTCTGTGGAACCCAAAGCGGACCAAAATTATCTTCGTTCCAAGCAAACTTTGGGTCGTTCGGGAAAATGTAAGAAGCATAAGCTCCTTCTGGCATCTCGACTTGTTTAACCGACTTTACATTGCTAAAAGATTTTATAATTTCCACATTTTTGATAGTTAATGGCAATTGATACAAATTAGCCGAAAGCATAGAGACATTAATATCATCTTGCGAGATACCTAGTTTTCTCAATTTCAATACATTAAGACCAGTGCCATCAGTTTCGATATCGTATTTATATTGCAAATCTTCGGCTGCATCATGAGGCAAACCATTTACATAAAGCAGTCCATGTTTAATCACAATAGAATCTCCAGGCACTGCTACACAACGCTTTATGTAATTTTCTTTTTTATCTACCGGTCGAACTGTTATGTTAAAATTTGAAACCAAATAATCGTATCCTAATTGCCTTTTCAACGCATAATAGCTTTGTTCTTGATGTTCAAGTACTACCGTGTCGCCTTCAGGAAAGTTAAAAACAACCACATCATTGCGCTTAATATTTTGCCAACCAGCTAAACGCTTGTAAGGCTGTTGAATCCAAGTCAAAAACGAAGGCGTATATTTTGAAAAAGGCATAGTATGATGTACAAATGGAAAAGAAAGCGGAGTATTTGGCATTTTCGGACCATAATTTGCTTTGCTAACAAACAAATAATCACCAACTAACAAGGTTTTCTCCATCGAAGAAGTCGGAATTGTAAAGGCTTCGATAAAAAATAAGCGTATAATGCTTGCTGCAATTACTGCAAATATCAGAGCATCAACCCATTCAGTAAAAGAATTTGATTTTGCAGGGTCGCGTGGTTTCCAAAAAGCCCAACGAACTTTTTTAGAAATATACATATCATATATTACGCCTAAACCAATTAGTAACCAATAACTTCCTATCCAAATAACAAACAAAAGGAAAATAAAACTTACAATTGCAAATTTTGTCCACTTATTGCTCAACGCATTTCTAATAATTTCTTTCATGCTCAAAATTTATGTTGTTTTTTTAAAAAATTCGTTCTTTCAATGAAAGTTACGTTTTGATTTTCAAGAGTTAAAGCTTTTGTAAAAAATTTATTTCTAAAACGTAAAGAAATAAAAAAAAAATCACTTTCTATATTAATTTACGTTAAAAATAGCTAATAAATAGATAAAAAAATATAAAGCAATGCAAAATAACTTTATATTACTAAAAATCAATGAAATAAAAAAATTATACAAAGCCCGAATTTCAAATTAAAACCTTTTTTTTCAAAAAAAAAATGCCAAAAGAGTAGCAAAAATTTATTTTTTTTCATAATTTTACAAAAAAAAACTTATGAAAACAACCAACAAACTAGATTCCGTATTTGCGCCCATAGGCGACACTCTGGGTTATGTACTCATAATATCCGGTATAGCAGCAAGTTTTCAAACGCTTAATGCACTAATTTTGATATTTTTAGGAATATTTTTAGCCTTTACAAGAAACTTTGTAACTATCAATCCCAGTTCTAAAAAAATTAAAACAGGCTTATTGCTTTTTGGCATAATACCTTATGCAAAAACGATTGATTTAAAGCAAGGTATGAAATTGAAAATAATAAAAAAGAATTCTAGTTACAGGCTTTACAGCCGAAGTAATAGAACTCTTGATGTAAATTCAGGCGATTATAGAATTGTATTATTAGTTGAAAAAATGAAGCCGATAAAATTAAAAAAAACATTTTCGTTAGAATTTGCTAAAAAAGAAATCGAATCATTAAAATTAGCATTAAATTTAGAAATTGCAAACAAAAGAAACCACACAAATCAAGTGATTATCAACTAAATACTCGTTTTCATGCAAGAAAATATCCTTTATTTTTTTCAAAAAATAGCCACTCCCACCCTCGATTTTATTTTTGAGGCTATTACCTTTTTAGGCGAAGAATACGTTGCAATTGCAATTGTTTCTTGGATTTATTGGAATTATTCTAAAAAAGAAGGCATTTTACTTGCACTTATTTATATGATTTCTGTCTTTTTCAATCTGTTTGCGAAAATCATTTTTCACACCAAACGTCCTTTCATAGTGCTAGATACTATTGAAGGCAAACGACAAGCAACTGCAAGCGGCTATTCTTTTCCAAGCGGACACACACAAGGTGCTTCTACGCTGTATTATAGCCTTTATTTAATTTTTAAACAAAAATGGGTTTTAATAATGGCAATTATTTTGGCATTTTCAGTTGCAGTTTCCAGAGTTTATTTGGGAGTGCATTGGCCTATAGATGTGAGTTTTGGTCTTATCTTTGGATTTCTCATTCCATTTATTTTGTACCGCTTTTTGTCTGAAAATTATGACAACAAAGAAAAATTTCAACATTTACTTATTGGTATTATTTTATCGGTTTATTTTTTTGCTACGCTTTTATTTATATATAATTTTTTCATCTTCCAAAACGAATTGGAATTTAATGATATGTATAAAGTTTTAGGGATATTTACAGGTATAATTTTAGGTTTTATTTTTCAAGAAAAACAAGCAGAATTTACAGTAAATCAAACAATTAAAGTTAAAATTATTCGTTTTTTAATTGGAATTTTTACTACAATTGCATTACTAATCGGTTTAAAAATACTTTTTCCGGCTCCTCTCATTTTTTTATATATTCGTTATTTTATTGTAGGTATTTGGGTAACAGGATTTTACCCATTAATAGGTATAAAACTTCGTTTATTTGAAAAAATATAAATTCGGCACTATTGAACTAAAAAATCGGTAAAAGAAATTATTTTAAATGAATTTCTTTTACCGAAAAATTTTTAAATTTAAACACTCTACAAAATTTAATAAACGATTTTTTAAATTTACAATTTAAATAAATCTATCATACTTAAAATCCCTTTTTTGCCAATAGAAAACTCAGCAGCAAAAACAGCACCTAATGCAAATCCCTTTCTATTTTTAGCTTCATGAATTAAGACAATTGAATCTTCTTCTGAATCATAAGCAAT
>DZBP01000162.1:0-1391 GCA_022729915.1 Draconibacterium orientale
GAATTAGATTGAATTAGATTGAATTAGATTGAATTAGATTGAATTAGATTGAATTTATAATTAATAATTAATAATTAATAATTAAAAAAGTTTTGCCTTCTATTTTGTAGCGATTTACGATTGCTTTTAGGCGTTCCAATAAATCGCTTGTGAGTAGATAATTGTAGAGTTCTGTTGGTATGTTTACAATGAAATCAACGTCCGAACTATATTCTTCTTGGTTCAAAACATAAACAGGCTCGTAAAGCTCTTCTTTGTTGTGAAAATACGCTACATTACCTTCTTCTTTGTTTGCAAGAAAAAAAGGAATCGAAAATGAGCCGTCGGTAATGGTTATTGTATTTACACCATCGCCAAAAATGATATTGAGCAAACGCTCTAAATATATTACCTGTCCTGTGCAGTTTATTTGCAATAAAACAAACTCACGAACGGCTTTAAATTTGTCGAAAATAACGACAAACGGATAAAATAGCACCGTAAGCAAAGCTATGAGCTTTGTTTTGCGTATCAAATTCGGGATTAGAATTTGAATGAATATTTTGAAATCTACATTATACATATAATTATTAATTATTAATTATTAATTATTAATTAAATTGGGACGTATTCGATTGTTAATGTTTCTATTTTCATGTAGCCCGCTGTTGCTTGATAGTATTGTGAAAAGCTTTGGGCTTCGCCTATTGATTGGGCGTTGGTTCTACCTGTGGCGGACACGAAAAACGGATTTTTCACTTCGCGGAGCTTTTGCAGTTCATCAATCGCAGCGGTTACGTTGAATTTGCCGTTGAATAAAATGTTTTTCACGTAGTTATTGAGTGTTGCGTTTACAGTAGTTTGCACATCGGCTAAGTTTAGTAAAGCGTTGTACTCAATTTTGAAGTTTAGAATCAGTAAATCGGCTGGATTGCTTTCTACATATACGAACGTGCCCGGATATTTTATTTGGTTGATGTAACCTTTGAATTTTGTTATTTCATCGGCGGGACAGGCTGTTAGTTCGTTTGAAACTTCTTTGGCTATCTTAAATATAAGGTAGCGGTTATTTGAAACAATAGCAACCTGTTTGATTATTTGTTTTTCGGGGTCGGTAGTTGCATATATGAAGCGTCCGTTTATTTCAGTTAGAGCATCATCGAGCTGAAATTCTTTTGCACGTGCCCTGTACCAATTGAGTGTTGCGTAGGGTGCTGCTTCGATTATGGTTTCTACTTCCGATTTGTGCAAATCGAAGTATTCTAATACGATAAGGAACATTTCGGAAAATATCCAACGTATCAAATACCAAATTGAAACCTTACTTGTAGAGTTAAGGTCTGCAAGTTCCGGATACTTTGCCTGCTCGGTGGCTATGTCGTTAAAAATATCTTCTCTTGTCATTAGATTGA
>DZBP01000162.1:1491-7035 GCA_022729915.1 Draconibacterium orientale
TTTGCCTGCTCGGTGGCTATGTCGTTAAAAATATCTTCTCTTGTCATTAGATTGATTCTGATTGAATTAGATTGATTCTGATTGAATTAGATTGATTCTGATTGAATTATTCTACTATTATTTTGTTTGTGTTGAAATCAATGGATTTGAGTGTTTTATTGTCAAATGCCAAAGCGGATTTAATTTTGTTTTTCAGGGTTAATTGGTTGAGTTCTGAGTTGATTAATTCAATCATGTTGGCACCTACCAACGGCTCATTTTTCCATTCGCCTTGATTTGACGACAGGATTAATTCCGTTTCTTGCTGAAAAGAATCACCTAACACTAAGTCGCCATTCTCGAAGCTTATGTCTTTGTTATCATCTAAAAGTAAATCCATTTTATCAATGATTAATGTTTAACGATTAACGATTAATGATTTTTAATTAATCGTTGCGGTTACTGGTAATGTTTGGGTTTGTGTGATTGCACTGCCTGCCGTTACTATACCCGTTACAATTATAGTTTGCGAACGTATGTAGCTGTCGATAATGTCTGCCAAACCGCTGGCAAAGTCGTTTATGCTTTGTTCTTTATCTTCTTGTTTCACGTTCCGGTTAAGGAATGCTTTCAAGTCGTTTGTGAGTATTATTTTGCTTAGCATCTTTTTAATGTTTAATGTTTAACGATTAATGATTAATGCGACCCCAAACCCCTAAAAGTGGCTTAGTTGAAAAGTTGTTTAAATTTGTTTTCAACGGCATTTAATTTTGTAACTGTCGTTGGGCTGATTGAGCCTGCACCTGCTGGCGTTGTAATGATTGCGTTTTTGAGTTCGGTAATTAAGGAACTGAAAATGTCAATCAATGAAACATCTGCATTTGCTATTTTGAATTTTCCGTTTTTGATGTCGATGATTATGTTAAGTTTTTCGGATTTTATAATTATTTTGTCAATAGCTGAATAGGCTATTACAACGGCATCTGTTTGTGAATTTTCGATGAATGCAATGATTACCCAACTCTCAAGGCTCGGAATGATAACCGATTTTTCAATGTTGTCATTTACAGAAGTCAAACGCACATCAACGTATTCAATGCCGTCAGCCTCTACCGTTGCGGTTTTCGCCGATTCGCTTACTGAAATTACTGTTGCAGCTAAGATTTGTTCTTTTTGCTGATTTAAGCTTTTGAGTTGCTTTATAATGTCTGCCTTTGCCTTGCTCATAACTTAATCCCTAATTCAAGCTCCCGGCGAAAGCCGCTTTGCCCAAAGGTTGTTTTAACACTTTCGATATAGTATGTACCCTCGCGCTGTGGGTAGTTTTCGTCTATGATATAGGCTAGATCGCCAATTTGAGCAAAGGGTATCCCAAAACTGGTTATTTTGCCATCGTAGCCATCGTATTTGTATTTTTGCATCTCTTCGGTGGCTAATTTATCCAATTCCTCTTGGTCTGAAATACCACGAAAATAGAGTGTTCGAAGCTCGCCATCGGCATCGCCCACTTCCTTTTCTATTCGGGAGTTGTCTTTTTGTACCGAAATAGCTTTTATTTTAATTTTTGTTTCATCGGCTTTTTTAAATGTAAGGTCTGACTGTACTATATTTTTGTTTAAGTTGTATTTGCGTGTAGTCAAAGTATATAAGTAAGCCAGCCCTACATATAATTTGTTATCGGCATCGATGAAAATAGTTAAACCATAATCGGTTTTGAGTTTTTCGAGTGCCTGAATAGCCGTTGTATTTTTGATAATGAAATTATCAATCACAAAATCAATGTTGTTTGCATTGGTTTGGATATTGGTAATGTAAGCAATGATTTCCTTTACTGATGTTTTGGAAAATCCTTTGTTTGCTAACGGTTTGCGAAGCGTAAACATGAGGTCTTCGCACTCAATTTTGAGTGTTTTTTGTGCAGTTAGTTTTGTTACATACCCTACAAATTCGGTGTTGGGTGTGTCGCTGTTGTAGCTCAATTTAATTTCGACTGAGTCGCCGCGTTTGATTGATTTTTCGAGCGAAAGAATTTCTTTGTTTTCGAGTACTGCGGTTAAAGGCAACTCAATAATAGCTGTATTGCTCAAAATAAGAGTAGATTTGTGGATTTCTACACTTACCATTTGAGTAAATTGAAATTTTGCTATTTTTATGTTTGCTTTTAATTCTAACATTTTTAATTGTTAATTATGAATTATGAATTAGATTGAAATAGATTGAAATAGATTGAAATATGAATTTTTCATTGTTAATTATTCGAGTTCGAGTGTATAATCGAAGTCTGACAATGCGCTTATTTCGTAAGCTAACAGATTTGTTTTGCCTGTGTTTGGAATGTTCAGACTTTCGATTACTATATAGTCGATGCCAAAAGTTTGGCATATTTCATTTTCTATTTTTAGATTTGTTTGTTTTTCAAAAAGCTTTTTTAACTCTTCGAGTTTGTTCGTTGGGTATTCGTTGGTTGAATTTACAAATACGCCTTTTATGTTTATTTTGTAATCTTGTGTGTTTACCAGTTCTTTGATAGTTCCATTTAGCCCATTTACGGCAGTAGATACTATGTTTTTTTGTAACGAAATGGTAATAACGGCATTTTGCAAAAGCAAGGTATCTAATTTTACAGGCTGAAAAATAGGGCGACCGAGCAGGTCGGTGTAGCCGTATTGTTTTTTGGTAGTGGGTGTTTGCGTATCGAAATTGATAGTAACACCGGACTGGTCGCTAATGCGAGGCAATGGCAAAAGCGGAAACGGTAAGCCACGGTAACTTAAAAATTCGGCTATGTTTATGATTGCGCTATCTGCCATTTTTTTAATGTTTAATGTTTAACGATTAATGTTTTTTTTATTTCAACTTTGCCAAAGTTTTGAACTTTGCCAAAGTTTGTTTAGTTTGTAGCTAATGAGTTAGTAGAGTTCAGTACTCGCAAAAGGGCAGTTTCTATTTGTTCTTGTAGGTCGTTGATGCCTTCTTTTACGTTTTGCGAATAAATGTTGATACTGTCTTGGAACTTACCCAGATTGATTGTAATGTTGGTTTGTTTGGAACCGCCGGAGGTGATGTCGTTTGCTGTGTTTGTAATGTTTGTATCTTCGTTATTTACAGTATTTTCATCAGTTTTTGTATCTATACCTAATGCCTGAGTAATCTTATCTTTTACCTTTTTAAAATTTGCATTTTTATTCCAAGTTAATTCCCATTTGTTTGCTTTATTGAAGTCTTTTTTAGCCTGCATATTTACTATTTCAGCCATTCTAATAGCCTCTTTGCGAGCTTGCATTTGAGCATTAATTCTTGTTTTTTCGTTTGTAAGTTCCGCATCAGAAATAAGCCCAATAGCATTTTGCGCTTTTTTCCAAGTCAAAACAATACCATCGGCAGCGTTCCCAAATTCCATAACCAAACTTCGCCAAATGATTGCAAAATACGAGTTCATAATGTCAAGCGATGCAACAAACATATTTTTAAAATTAGTCCATTGTTTAGCCCAACCGTCGGTTTTCATAATTACATAAGTAATAGCTGCAATAAGAGCCACAATAGCAGCGATTACTAACCCAATAGGGTTTAACGACATTATCACATTCAAACCAACTTGTGCAGCTGCCCATGCCTGCGTAATTGCCTTTACAGTAGCTACTATTAAAACATACGATTTGTATGCAATAACAGCCGATGCAATAACAGAAACAACTAAATTGATAATACTAGCATACTTCTTATACCAATGATAAAGACTTTCAATCCCTTTTACTAATTCCATAGCAAAATCAATGAGTTTGGTAAATGTGGGTATCAATGACATACCCACGTCTGTAGCCTTTGTTTTTATAGTACCGAGTAGTGTGGATAGTTTTCCACGTGCAGTACCTGATTGTTTGTTCATCATATTAAAGAACAAACCACCTTCCGAAGTAACAGATTTAAAAGCCGATTCAACTTGACTAAACGAAATTTGCCCGTTGCTCATTTCATCGCGAAGCTGTCCCATTGATTTTCCGGTTTTCTTAGAAATTTCATTTAAAGGATTAAAACCCGCATTAATCATTTGCAACAAGTCGCCACCTGTTAATTTGCCCGCACTTTGAACCTGAGCATAAGCTAAACTTAACGAATGTAATTTTTCTTTGTTACCCCCCGAAACATCTCCTAACATTTGTAGTGTTGGAATAATCTTTTTTCCTTCGATACCAAAATTCATTAGTAATTTTGCATTTTCGTATAATTCTGCATTGTCGAAAGGTGTTATGTTTGCAAAATTGTCGAGGTCGGCAATCATTTTTTTAGATTTGTCCATAGAACCCAACATCACTTCAAAAGAAATTTGAGTTTGTTCCATATCCATTCCTAAATTAGCAACTGATTTAATACCTTCCCATGCTGCAAAAGCAGCTCCTGCGCCCATCGCAGCTCCGCCCATTTGCCCTAATAAACCTTGCATATTTCTTAAACCACCAATAAACCCATTAGGTGGTAAGTTCTCAAGCCTTTTAAGCTCTCTTTCTAATTTGCGTATTTCAATATTCGCTTGTCTTATTTCTTTATCTGATATAGATATTTCTCTATTAGTTTTTAATTGATTTAATTTACTATGAATACCCGAAATAGATGTACCAACTTTATCATTTTTTTGAATAAAGGCATTATTTTTGTTCATTAAATTAGCAAATACACGAGAAGACGCACCACTAATACTATTAAGTTTATTAGTGAAGTTGTCTTTTAAGTTAAAAATATATTCAAATGCTTTTGCCATGGAACATTTTTTAAATTTATTGTGGTTACTATTAAAATTAGCCTTTTGGTTGTTTTTACTCTATTTAATATTCAGAGCTATACTTAGTTAATTAAATACTCATTTAAAATATACAAACGTCTTAGCTATGGTTCTATTTATCTTAATCGTTATTTGTTTGCTGGCTTATGGTTTTACGAAACAACTCGGGAAACACAATAAAAAACCTATGGATTTTTATGGAGACTAAACTTAAACATTAAAAATTAGAGTTTTTCGCTTCTTTCTCTCTGATGTTTTTCAAATGAATAATACGCAAAGCCCATTCATTATCACTCAACTCCTCCGGATTCGCAGCTACACCATAATACCTAAGCATAGTATTAAAAAAACCTATGGTATCGCTTGCAGCCGTTTGCTCTGCAAGCGTTAAAGCTTTTTTATCTCGGCTTGTTTAATCTGAATGATTTTATCTAATAGCCCAGAGGCTGCGAGAAAATAATCATCGTTTGTTTTAATCTCTTCATCTCCCGAAATCCAACAATCATTTAAAATAGCTTCGTTGAAAGCAAAAGCATCACCATTTGAAACGGCAGTTGCGTGTTGTAAATCTTTACGGGTCGGCTTTCTAAGCAAAGCCTCTTTGTCTTCGACAATCAAATGAAACACGGTGTTGTGTTTTTGTTTTGCAATTTGAATTTCTTGTTCGGTCATTGTATTTGTGTTTTATTAAATTGTTATTAAACGTGGTTTAAACTACAAACCTTTTTTGATGCCAAGCGCAATGAAAGGCAACGAAATTTCGGCAAATTTATCGTTTTGGTTCA
>DZBP01000163.1 GCA_022729915.1 Draconibacterium orientale
TTAGTAATTTCGATAGTATCAAAGCTATTCAAGTAAAAAGATTCGGCACTTTCTTTATTGTGGTCAAAATGAGTAAGTAACATATCATGACCATCTTGTTCAATGAGTAAACCAATAAGTTGAGAATAGTAAATTGGCTGTTTTAGGATTGAATTGAGGCTTGGGTAATTGTTCGTAATGAGTTGAATGTCTAGTTCGTAATCCGAATCGGTATTTTGTTTTGCATCAGCAATGTTGTCTTCCCATCGTCTGCTGTAATACTGTTCTAGTACGTTATAATCGAGCCAAAGTTCGTAATCGAGATTCGTTACATTTTCGGAGCGCCAATGTTGATTAAAGTTAAATGTTCTAATTTTAATCAAAGAATTGTCTATTTCTTTATTATTTACAACGAATTTCATTGGCTTTGCGGTTCTTAAATAAAAAAAGACAAATTAGAATTTACCATTTCGCCTCATCAAACTCAATCAAATAAGTAGAAATTGTAATATTTTCGATGGTTTCCGTTTGTTCTATTATTGTTTTTGCATATTTTACGTTGTTTGGGCAAAACACAAGGTAAATTCCGTGTGTTAGTCCTAAACTTTTGCAATAATATGCCAATTGCTTTTTTCCGTTTAAGAATTGATTTTCGTAATAATATATTTTGCTTTCAATTAAATATTCATTTGATTTTACGTTGATAATCAAGTCACTTTTGCCAAGTCCGGTATCGGCTTCGCGATAGCTTTTGCCATCAATAACTTGCAAAAATGCCTGAATGTATGTTTCAAAGCTGTAAATTAGAGCACTTTCTTTTATGGATTGAAAGTTTCCGTTTTCGTCCTTTTCTCTAAATACATTAAAACCACGCCTTTTAACGTATTGCTTGTAGCCAGAAATTAATTCGTTCAAAATAAGTTTGCCGTTAGCATCGAACAATTCATTCACAGCAATACTGCGCAAAATACTTGCCTTTTCGCCGTTTGTGTAGGGATAAAAGGCATCATACAAACGTTTTTTGTAAAATGGCACCCAAAATGTAACAAACCCATTTTCATCTTCTTTGAGTAATCCGTTTGTATGCAATTCTTTTATGCTGGGTCTATCAATTTTAAAAGGAATTTTTTCTTCAGTAAAAAGTAATCGCTCCACAAAATTGCGGTGTTCTTTGGCTTTATTCAAAATATTTGCAAAGTTTTTGTCGATGGCTACGTTCAAATACCAATGCTCTACTTTCAAATAATCGTCATAAGTAAGTGTCGCTTTTTCGGGATAGTCTTCAACCATTTTTTTTGCAAAACCATTGACTAAGCCGGGTTGATTGGCTGTAATTTGACAAATTTTTTGCTTTACTTTTTCTTCAAATAATTGTCCGGTTTCGGCTTCATGTTGTGCCAAAAGCTCAAAAACTTCTCTATCCGTAAAATATGGAACATTCAAATTGTCGGCAATGTTAAAAGGGCTTGCATTGTCGTTCACAACTCCTACAATATTTGAAACTCCCACCAAGATTACGCTTTTTAGGCTATGATTTTGCCTCGAATGATACGCATTTCTGATGGAATGTAAAAAATCACCAAAATATTCGTGGTTTATACCTTCTACTTCGTCGATGATGAGTACGTATTTTTGATTTTTTATTTTAGTAATTAACTTAAATATTTTAGCTAATTCATTTTCATTAGAAAAATTTAATTCCCAATATTTATTTATTTCGTCAATTAAATTGAAGATAAAAGTAGCTAGTGAAGCATTTTTGTAGTTTTCAAAATTAATATGCGCCACTTTGTATCCACAAGTTGTTAATTTGTCGGCTAATTGCCTAAAATAAGTGCTTTTTCCGGTTTGCCGAGGTGCCCAAATGGTGAAATAACGCTCTTGCTCGATAAGTTTAAGTCCTTTGCTTATCAAATCGGTTCGTTGTATTGTATAGTGTTGGTGGGGAATATTGGGTCCCGATGTATTAAATTCTTTCATTTCAATTGTATTTATTTCAAAAAAAAAACGTATTTTTTTGTTTACTTTTACTTACCATTTCGCCTCATCAAACTCAATCAAATAAGTAGAAATTGTAATATTTTCGATGGTTTCCGTTTGTTCTATTATTGTTTTTGCATATTTTACGTTGTTTGGGCAAAACACAAGGTAAATTCCGTGTGTTAGTCCTAAACTTTTGCAATAATATGCCAATTGCTTTTTTCCGTTTAAGAATTGATTTTCGTAATAATATATTTTGCTTTCAATTAAATATTCATTTGATTTTACGTTGATAATCAAGTCACTTTTGCCAAGTCCGGTATCGGCTTCGCGATAGCTTTTGCCATCAATAACTTGCAAAAATGCCTGAATGTATGTTTCAAAGCTGTAAATTAGAGCACTTTCTTTTATGGATTGAAAGTTTCCGTTTTCGTCCTTTTCTCTAAATACATTAAAACCACGCCTTTTAACGTATTGCTTGTAGCCAGAAATTAATTCGTTCAAAATAAGTTTGCCGTTAGCATCGAACAATTCATTCACAGCAATACTGCGCAAAATACTTGCCTTTTCGCCGTTTGTGTAGGGATAAAAGGCATCATACAAACGTTTTTTGTAAAATGGCACCCAAAATGTAACAAACCCATTTTCATCTTCTTTGAGTAATCCGTTTGTATGCAATTCTTTTATGCTGGGTCTATCAATTTTAAAAGGAATTTTTTCTTCAGTAAAAAGTAATCGCTCCACAAAATTGCGGTGTTCTTTGGCTTTATTCAAAATATTTGCAAAGTTTTTGTCGATGGCTACGTTCAAATACCAATGCTCTACTTTCAAATAATCGTCATAAGTAAGTGTCGCTTTTTCGGGATAGTCTTCAACCATTTTTTTTGCAAAACCATTGACTAAGCCGGGTTGATTGGCTGTAATTTGACAAATTTTTTGCTTTACTTTTTCTTCAAATAATTGTCCGGTTTCGGCTTCATGTTGTGCCAAAAGCTCAAAAACTTCTCTATCCGTAAAATATGGAACATTCAAATTGTCGGCAATGTTAAAAGGGCTTGCATTGTCGTTCACAACTCCTACAATATTTGAAACTCCCACCAAGATTACGCTTTTTAGGCTATGATTTTGCCTCGAATGATACGCATTTCTGATGGAATGTAAAAAATCACCAAAATATTCGTGGTTTATACCTTCTACTTCGTCGATGATGAGTACGTATTTTTGATTTTTTATTTTAGTAATTAACTTAAATATTTTAGCTAATTCATTTTCATTAGAAAAATTTAATTCCCAATATTTATTTATTTCGTCAATTAAATTGAAGATAAAAGTAGCTAGTGAAGCATTTTTGTAGTTTTCAAAATTAATATGCGCCACTTTGTATCCACAAGTTGTTAATTTGTCGGCTAATTGCCTAAAATAAGTGCTTTTTCCGGTTTGCCGAGGTGCCCAAATGGTGAAATAACGCTCTTGCTCGATAAGTTTAAGTCCTTTGCTTATCAAATCGGTTCGTTGTATTGTATAGTGTTGGTGGGGAATATTGGGTCCCGATGTATTAAATTCTTTCATTTGTTTGATTTTAAATAGATAAGCACTTAGACAAAATAAATTGTATATTTTGTTTTGCCAAGTGCTTAAAATTTATTTGGTTACAAAAAGATTTGCTCCAATAAAAAAAGCACTGGAGCTTAATTCAATGTTGCCCAAACTTAGAGTAAAACTCAAACTTTGGGCTTCATTGAATTATTAATGAATCAACTTTTCTTATTTGCTTTTCATTACAAGCTGAGCTGTGTTAGCTTTTGAAAACATTTGCTTAGCAACTTTAGCAATTAGTGCTTCGTTGATGGATTGTACCGTTTTTTCGTACTCTGCATCGTTAGCAAAAGGAGCATTGGTTTTGAGAGTTTGGTTAATGGCTTCCATCCAGAAGTTGTTGTCGGTAACCATTTCTTTTCTCATTTTAATGAAATTTTGTTTTATTTCAGTTAAATCTTTAGCCACTACTTTTCCGTTTTTCAAAGCTTCAATTTCGTTCCAAACAATAGAAAGCAATTTTTCTTGTTTTGCAGGGTCGCAATCGAAACGCAATGACAAATTAAACTCTTGTTTAGGATCGAAAAGCAATTCGCTTCTTACTCCTACTCCATAGCTTCCGCCTTCTTCTTCTCTAATAGTTTCGAGGTAACGTTTTGAAAGTAGTTGTTCTACTGCATTCACACACAAACGGTTTTGTAAATTATACTTAAGTTCGCCGTTTAAGTTTACATATACAGTCGATTTTGGAACTTCCATTGCTTTTTCAAACTTTTTGCTTACTGAGCCTTTTGCAGGGCGTAAGTTGTGGTCGGTATATTTTTCAGTTTTACCTGTACTTGCAATGCTTCCAATGTATTTTTCTATCAAAGGCAAGGCAACTTTTTCGTCCATTTTACCTACAAATACAAAGGTAAAATCAGCAGCATTGTTGAAACGGCTTTTGTAAGTTTCTTCTACCTTTTTGAAATCTACTTTCGACAAGAAATTTTGGTTGAAATACCAAACACGTTTGTTGTTGTTGGAGTTAATTGCGCTCGTACTATCTCTAAATGCTTCAACGGAGTTGTTTTCGCGAAGTTTTGCATAATTTGCCCACTGTTCGAGCGTAATGTTGTACATATCTTTATCGAAACGAGGCGCTTCAAAAGCCAAATAAGTTAATTGTAGCATGGTTTCGAGGTCTTTTGCGCTCGAAGTGCCATTAAAACCTTCGTTGAGCTCGGCAATGTAAGGATTGAGTCGAACAGTTTTGCCGGAAAGCATTTTTTCAAGCTTAGCTGCATCAAATTCACTTATACCCGAAGCTTTGCTCATACTTATGGCAGCATCAGCCGAAGCTAAGTTTTCTTGACTTAACAACGAGCGTCCACCATAACTGTAGGCTTGAAACAAAACTTGGTCTTGGTTGTGTTCGGTAGGCATAAGCACTACTTTTGCACCGTTGCCCAATACATAACCTTTTGCGCCAGCTACACCTTTTACTTCAAAATTACTTTTAACTTTTGAACCTGTTAACGTTTTTGAAATTAATGAGCTTTGTGTATTGTCTTCGGCATAAGCCACTAAGTTGGCTTCTTTTACTTTATTGAGAACCGTTTTCAAATCTTCTTCGGTAGGTAAAATGCTTTTGTCTTTTTCCGGACCAGTAACCATAAGTACACGGTTGTGGTCGGTTTGTAAGCTTTTAGCCCAAGCGTTGAGTTCGGTTAGTTGAATTGAATTGATAACATTCTTAGCCAATTCTATTTCAGTGTCAGGACTTAACAATGGTTCTGCTTCCAAAAAGTTACTTGCTAATTGAGTAGCCCATTGGTCGTTGTTAATTTTATCACGCTTGTTGTAAGCTGTTTGATATTCGTTGAGTAAGAACATTTTGGCACGTTCTAGTTCGGATTGAGTAAATCCAAATCGACTAATACGTTCTACTTCCGACATCATTTCTTCAAACGATTCTTTTCCTTTGCCTTCTTTTGGCGAAGCATTCAAATAAAAAACGGAAGTAGTACGGTTCATAGAAAAAAAGCCTGCAAACAAATTAAAACTGTTGCTATTTTTGCTTTGTGTAAGTTCCTTAAAACGATTGCTTATCATGTTTTGATACATCTTTTGCATCATATCTATACGGAAATAATTATCGTCTTTTACTAATGATTGTGCTTTTTTGTAAACTAACGCAATTGCTGTATTAGTAGCTTCTGGGTCAGTAGCTTGTGTGTAAAGAATTTCTTTGTTATCAGGAACATAATAATATTCTCTTTTGGCAACCTCTTTGGCTAAAGGAATTGACGAAAAACGTTCTTTTATTTTAGCTTCAATAGCATTAACATCTACATCACCCACAACTATAACAGCTTGCAAATCGGGACGATACCATTTTTTGTAATACGCGCGAAGTGCATCGTATTTGAAGTTTTTGATTACTTCTAAATCGCCAATTACATCACGAACTGCATATTTAGAGTCTTTGTATAAAATTTTTGATGTTTGAGCATTGATTCTAAAACGAGAATTTCTGCGAGTACGCCATTCTTCTTGAATAACACCACGTTCAGAGTCAATTTCGTTTTCTTTGAGTAGCAAATAGCCCGACCAATCGTGCAATACCAAAAGGCAAGAATCTACCAATCCGTTTTTGTCGGTCGGAACGCTGCTAAGGTTGTAAACAGTCTGGTCTTGAGCAGTGTAAGCGTTAATGTCGGTACCAAAGCGCACACCATTTTTTTCTAAGAAATTAAGAATGCCTTTTCCTTCAAAGTGTTGAGTTCCGTTAAAAGCCATGTGCTCAAGAAAGTGAGCCAATCCATTTTGATTGTCTTCTTCTAAAATAGCTCCCACGTTTTGGGTAAAATAAAAACTAGCTCTGTTTTTAGTTTCTTCGTTGTGAAGAATGTAATAAGTCATTCCGTTTTCCAATTTTCCATATTTCACGCCTTCGTGTAGTGGAAAAGTAGTGCTCATTTGAGCAAATGCACTTACTGCTAAGAGCTGAATAAGTACCAATAGTTTTAGTTGTTTTAAATTCATTTTTTTAAAAGTTTTTGTAATGAAAGGATTAAATATTATATCGTGGTAGATTCTTTAAAAAAAAAACTAATATATCTTAGAAATAATGCTATCAAATTGTGTGTACAATTAATATAAATTTGTTTTCTATACTAGTAAATTGGTTATGGAAATAAATAAGTGTGCAAATATATAAAACCGTTACAAGTTATGCAAAAGCATTTTTACATAACTTGTAGTTTTTATGTTCTCGTTTTTTTAATAAGCTTCAAAATCAGAAAGATAAAATGAATTCAAATGTTTTAAAACACAAACAAATGACGTTAAATGTTCGATTGATTTGTTTGGTTTTTATTCTTTCATTTGTTTAACAAAATGCGCCAAAACTCTTATCCCACATTGCATCCAAAAAAAGTTAATAAATGTTAAATATGGCTTTAAAAAACTTAATTTTTAGTTAAAAAAGAGTTTTTTAGAAAATATTAAAATTGTATTTACTTGATTATCAGCTGTAGGTT
>DZBP01000031.1 GCA_022729915.1 Draconibacterium orientale
TTATCTTTTATCTTTTATCTTTTATCTTTTATCTTTTATCTTTTATCTTTTCACTATTCCATACAGAATGATAGAAACGGCATCGCGAACCGTTGTTTCTACGTTTCTAGCTAAGTTGTTGATAAATAGAGGAGTTTCCATTCCTTTTATGGCTGTAATTATTGCAGTTGCGGCAAGTTCGCTGTCGTAAATGCTGAATAAATTGGAATCAACTCCTTGATCGATAATGTTTTTAAATTGCTCTATTTCATTTTGATAGTAAGAATGTCTAAATTCTTTGATAAAATCAATTGTTTGCAAACGTTCTGATTTCAAGGCTTTGAATAAATTTGGATAATTCATAAAATATTGGAGCCTACTGAGTACATAAACCCTTATTTTTTCGAGCGGATTGTTTTCATTTGCAAGCGCTTTGTTGATGTTTAAATTTAACTCAAGAGCTTCATATTCAACAACTTTTCTGAAAATTTCGTTTTTGCTTTCAAAATAATAATAGAGCGAACTTTTAGCCATTTCCGATGCAGCAGCAATCTGATTCATGCTCGTTTTCTCAAAACCATTTTGGCTAAAAATAAATGCAGCTTTCTGTATAATCCGTATTTTTATATCATTTTTATCAGACATAAGTAGTCAATCAAATTTAATTCTATATTTTTAAAAAAAGTATTATAATCTTATTACAAAATACACATTTAGCGACGGAATATAAGCATATTGTTTGTAAGTTTCGGCTATATCAGCTTCTAATTGTTGGTATAACAGCTCTGGGTAAGGAGTTTGCGATGAAAACTCATTACTCGAATAAATATGCTTGCTCGCAGAAAGTTCGGTGCGAATTTCATATTTTGGATTAGAAAATTGGAATTTATAACCTATTAGCAGCCCAACTTGCATTAAATTTGATTTTAACCTAATTTCTGTAACTTCGTCGCCGTATCTTTTTTCTCGCAAAATAGGCAAGCCCCCAGAAACCCAAGAACTAGTCAAATCTATTTCCGGATAATAAGAATTGATGATATCAAGAGGCGTTTCGGCAGCATTTAGGCTTAAATATTGCAAATAAATGCCTGTGTAAAGGTTGTTTTTGAAATGATAATTTTGCTTCAAACTGAAAACAAATCCTTTTTCGTAGGCTTTGCGCACAATTTCTATTAAATTTTCGTCGGCACCGAAAGACTCTATAATATCTAAAATTATATTATCGTAAGGCTTAGTTAATGCACCAAACTGCAATTGTGTGCTAAAATTTTGATACTCTAAATTTCCACCCAAAGTATATTGTGTTGGAAAATCGGTGCCAAATAATACTGATTTTTCTTGCGCTTTTGCACTTAAGGTTGAAATTACAACTAAAATATAAAAAAGCTTTTTCATAGTAAAAGGGTTTTTAAAATGGAACGTCGATTATAAAAAAATATTCAATATGAAGTTTTTCTATTTAACAAATACACTGTATTTTTTACTTTTTCATAAAAAATTCATTTTATCTATAAATTTATTTTTTTTTGAAATAGTTTTATGCAATTTACAAAGAAAAATTAGAATATAAAAAAAATGTGTCTATTTTTATAAAAAGCTTGCCATTTCTTTTTGCAATTTTTGTGCTTCTTCTTTCGCTTTTTCAGCAAAATCAGTTCCTTCAGAAGCAAAAATAATTCCGCGCGACGAATTTACCAGCAAACCACAATCATTGTTCAATCCATATTTTGCCACTTCGCTCAAACTTCCTCCTTGCGCGCCTACTCCCGGAACAAGCAAAAAATGATTCGGTATAATTTTGCGAACTTCGCTTAAAAATTCGGCTTTTGTAGCTCCAATTACATACATCATTTGTTGGTCATCAGCCCATTGTTGCGAAATTTTTAAAACCTCTTCAAATAACTTATTATCAGGGTCTTTTAGATTTTTAAATTGAAAATCAAAAGCACCACTATTCGAAGTAAGTGCAAGTAAAATAACCCATTTATTTTCAAATTCTAAAAATGGGCTTACTGAGTCTTTTCCCATATAAGGTGCAACGGTTACGGAATCGAAATTCATCTCACTAAAAAAAGTTTTAGCGTACATTTTTGATGTGTTTCCTATGTCGCCACGTTTAGCGTCAGCAATGGTGAAAATTTCCGGGTAATTTTCATTCAAATAGGCAATCGTTTTACTTAAACTTTTCCAGCCTTTTACGCCTCGGTATTCGTAAAATGCGGTATTGGGTTTATAGGCTACTGCAAAATGGTGGGTTGCATCAATTATTTGTTTATTAAACTCAAAAACAGGGTCTTCCATATTTAGAAGGTGTTTTGGTAATTTTTCAAATTCACTGTCGAGTCCTATACACAAAAAAGATTTCTTTTTCTGAATTTGTGCTACTAATTCTTGTTTTGTCATATATTTTATTATAAGTCTATACTAAATTTTTTTATTGTTTGTATAAAAATTCAATTCCTTTTTCTGACATTCGAATGGGATATTTGTCATTATATTCATTCCAATAATGTTCAATTTTATACTTTAAGCTTATTTTGTCATCATTACAATAATTATTATAAAAAACTACATCTTTTGATATGATTTCTTCAAAAGACATTCTGTTTCTTGGTAAAATTAAATTGAAACGTAAATCAAGAAAAATATCCTTTATTTTATAAACACTTGTAGTTGTAGAACCCGTTAGCCCTAATGTAACTACTTGTGCACCAATGTTTTTCTCGTGGTAAACTTCGTATCTCAAAATAGAAATTCGTCCAAAAGAAAGCATTTCATAAGGCTTTTTTTTATAAATAACAAACAATTTATTCCCATCGAAGAAACCCCAAATATCATTAAAATCTAATCTATTTTCTATACCTAAATCATCATAATATGTGATAAAATACTCGTCTTTTTCACCAGGATACAAATAGTAATCAGGATTTGTATTTTCCACATTAAAGCTAGTTGTTATTGATGGAGAATTGGTATAAAATTCATTTATTGATTTGTAAACGCCTTTATTACAGAATTTTATTGAATCTGGAATCAATATATTTATTTCATACTTTTGCGCATGAGTATTTGAAATTGAAAAAAAAATGAACAAAATTAAAAATAATTTGACAGGTAAAGATTTCATAATTTAGAAGTTTATTTATTTTCTTAATGTTTATACAAAGAGTGTTTTTATTAAAAAAATAAAAAAATATAATAAAGATAAACTCAATTTGTAAACAACTGAATTACAGCAAATATGAGTATTTCGAGAAATGCTCATGTCTTTTTTAAGCCCAAAGATTTGCCGGATATTCGCCTTGAGCAACTAATTCATTGAGTTTTTGTTGGCTAAACGCTTTGTCTTCTTGATACGTAACTCCAAACCATTTTGCTGAACTTTGCAATACTTTCGCATTGGCTTGTCCGCTGATAATTAGGTTATTAACCACAGTAGGAATGTAAAATTCCGATTTTGTTTCGTTGCCATGCAAAGCAAGAAAATCTTTGAACATTTCTTCGGCATACGAAAAATAGGAAGGTGTAAAACCCCAAAAATTCATCGAAACAATTTCGTTGCCTGTAAGAAATTGAGTTTGTTTATTTTCATCGATAAATTGAATTTTACCATCTTTCTTTTCAATAGCAGTACGTTCAATAACACCTGTTAAATTTCTATCAGCATCGTTAGAACAAACCCCACGCGAAACCGTTCCAAAATTGGATAAAGTATTGATTAATTTGTAACCAACCATTGCGTAAATATTTGTTTCGCTGCAAAGTGAAGCAAAAAACTCAGCAATGGTTTTGAACGCATCGGCACTGTAGAAATCGTCGGCATTAATTACTGCAAACGGCTCATTGATAAGGTTTTTAGCAACCCAAATAGCATGACCTGTTCCCCAAGGTTTAGTGCGCTCAGGGTTCAATTCAAAACCTTCGGGTAGTACATTTAGCTCCTGAAAGGCATATTCTACTTTAATTTTATCGGAAAATTTATTGCCAAAAGCTTCTTTGAAGGCTTGCTCAATGTCTTTGCGAATAACAAAAACTACTTTGCCAAAACCTGCTTTTATGGCATCGTAAATGGAATATTCTAAAATGGTTTCGCCCGAAGGTCCGAGCTTATCTACTTGTTTTAGACCACCATAACGGCTTCCCATTCCGGCAGCAAGTATCAATAAAGTTGGTTTCATATCTTTTATATCTTAATTTTCGGAATTGTTAAATTGTTTATAATTAATAATTTAGAAATAATCGTTTGTTTTAATTTACATTTTCATTCGTGCCATTGGCGAAATGGTCAAAGGTGCAAAATCTTGCTTTAAATATTTGTAATATCCTGAAATAGCAATCATTGCAGCATTGTCGGTAGTAAATTTAAATTCTGGAATATGCACTGTCCAATTGTTTTTTTTGCCCAATTCGGCAAGCGTGCTTCGCAATTCTGAATTTGCCGAAACGCCTCCGCCAATTGCAATTTCTTTTATACCGGTTAATTTTACTGCATTTTTTAATTTTTCCATCAAAATATCCACTATTGTAAATTGAATTGATGCACACAAATCGTTCATATTTTGTTCGATAAACAAGCTGTTTTCTTTCATTTTGTCTTTTAAAAAATAAAGAAAAGAGGTTTTTAATCCTGAAAAACTAAAATCTGTATCGCCTACACGTGGTTTGTTGAAAGTGAATGCTTTAGGGTTTCCTAATTTTGCATAACGGTCAATTACCGGTCCTGAAGGATACGGTAAATTCATCACTTTTCCGCATTTATCAAAAGCTTCACCTGCGGCATCGTCGATGGTTTGTCCTATTACTTCCATTTCAAAATAGTTTTTTACCACTACTATTTGAGAATGCCCTCCTGAAACAAGCAAACAAAGAAAAGGAAATTGTGGTAATTTTTTTTCAACATTTGGTTCTTGTACAAAATGCGCCAACACATGCCCGTGTAAGTGATTTACCTCGAGCATCGGAATATTTTGAGCAAAAGCAAAGCCTTTGGCAAACGAAGTGCCTACCAACAGCGAACCTAACAGCCCAGGACCGCGCGTAAAAGCGATTCCGTTGATGTCGTTTTTTGTAAGACCAGCTTTTTTTATAGCTTGCTCTACAACCGGCACAATATTTTGCTGGTGAGCTCGCGAAGCCAATTCAGGAACAACTCCCCCAAATTCTTCGTGAACTTTTTGGTTGGCAATGATGTTTGAAAGCAAAAAACCATTCTGAATCACCGCAGCCGAAGTATCATCGCACGAAGATTCAATTCCCAATATCGTTATGTTCATTTATTTCGTTTTGTAATTTTAAATTTAAAGGTAATTAATTGGTTTTTAGTTATATCAAAAAGTTAAAAATTACCTAAAAACTTTTTTTATCCATTGTTAAATTTTTATGACAGAACTTTAACCAATTCAGCTAAAAGTGATTTTTTTTCGTTACTGGCAGCTTCAATGTTTTGGTTGATAAGCTCTATAAACTCGTCTTTTTGTTCTTGAGTATAATTCAATTGATTTTCTTCAACTACTGTAAAAGCCTCAATTGCAGTTTCGTAATTTTCAGAAATAACCAATTTTACAAAAATATCACCATAACTAGCTAAATCATATCCACTTTCCCAACAAAATTGTAGCAGGCTATTTAAAATTCTACTTTTATTTGAATTTTTTATAGCTTCAACATAATATTGTGTTACATTTTTATCTTTTATACTATGTAAAAAATCTAAAATTTGGCTCTGAATATCAATATCTTCAGTATTATTTAGTTTTTCAATTAAGTGAGGGATATAAAAAATAGTTCCTGAAGCTTTGATGCTTTCAAGAGCAACAGCAAATTGGTGAGGTTTTTCGGTTTTTATTGTTTCTAAAAACACTAATTGGTTGTCTTTTTGTTGTTCCATTTTATTCCTGTTTTTTTATTCTCAAAATCTGATTTTTTTTATATGTGTGCAGTTAAAGAAAAACGATATGTTTACCTTTTATCAAAGCTTTAATTCTTGCTTAACGTATTGAATGCAAGCATTGAGACGGTCTTCGCCTTTTCCGGTAATGATTCGATAATTGAAACCGTAGTTTTCGAGTTCTTGCATATAACGTTCAAAAAGTTTTACTCTTTTTTGTCCACCATTGACACGCAAAGGGTCTGGAATCCATTCAATATCAGGCGCACAAAGCAAGTACAAATCGGCTTCTTCAAACAAAATTTGTGTTTCGAGCCACTGAGGCACTTTATGAAAAACCGTATCGAGCCATACTTTTGTAATGATAAGAGATGTATCAAAAAAAACAACTTTATTGATTAGTGTGTCCACCTCAAGCTCTTGAACTAGTTGAATGCGAGCAACATCGAGTACATCGGCATAGGTAAAGTTATTGTTTATTTCTTTGGCATACTGGCGAGCAAATTCAGGAATCCACACGGTATTAAATTCTTTAGCTAACTGCTCGGCTAAAGTTGTTTTTCCGGTCGATTCGGGTCCTGTTAGAACTACACGTTTGTAATTTACTTTTAATTTTGAAGCCATAATTTAAAAAACAAGGCATTTTTCAAGCCTAAGAAATAACAAATCATTTTTTTAATTGTTTATTTTACTTTTAATGTTAATCTAAGGCTATTTTTCCATTCAATATAACCAAAAATTGCCATAGTAATATAAATTACAAACAAGCCTGAGGTAATATAAAGCTCTTTGTATATGTACATTACCAACGAAATAATATCTACTACCACCCAAATAAGCCAGTGTTCGATGTATTTTCGAGCCAACATCCAAGTGGCTGTTATACTACCGGCTGTGGTAAGTGCGTCCCAAAATGGCAAACTTGCGTTGGTAAATGTATTTAAAATATATGAAATAACAAAAAATAGTATTGTAGTTATCCAAATTAATTGAAAAGCCAAAGCCTTGTTAATTAATTTTATTTCAATAGAAAGTTTATTCTGTGTTTTTCCCAATTTCCAATATACCCAACCATAAACGCTAATTAGCACATAATAAACTTGTAAGCCCATTTCAGCATAAAGCCTTTCTCTGAAATAAATATAAACATAAAAGGAAGAACCCACAATTCCAAAAAACCAAAGCAAACTATTTTGTTTTATCGAAAAATATAAGTAAGCCAACAATGTTACTACTCCAAAAATTTCTATTTGATTTTGTAAAAACCAAATCCAAACTGTATTAAGCATATTTATTTTCTATAATTTTCATTATTAATGATAAAGCGTATGGCTTAAAAAAAAGACAAAGTAAACTAAAAAATGCATCAAAGCAAAATTATTTTTTTATACATAAAACTCATTTTGCTTACAAATAATCACAGATTTTTTATTTTTTGTTTGTCAATTATTAATTATTCTATATATTTGCATGAAATAAAATCGGTCGAAAATCTAACCAATAAAATATTTAGCTTAAAATATTTATTATGAATAGTTTACGCTTGTTGAAAAAAGAAATTATAAACCAATTTTGAAAATCGGTCGAAAAAAAATTAAGTGTTTTTGTTGATATTAAGATTTATTTTATTGAATTATTTTTATCGAAAAATTGAAAAAGAAAGTACAAAAATTTATTTTTTTCGTAAAATTAATAGTTCTTAAAAGATATTTTTAATTTTTATCAAAAAAAAATGAAAAATATGTAAGTATTAATTTATTAAAATATAAGTAAATGGAAGTAACCAGAATTTTTGATATTCTTACCAACTTTAAAGAAATTTATCCACGCACAGATGCGTTGGCTTCAAAAGTGAATAAAGATTGGGTGCAAATAAGCTCTGAAAAATATTATGAGCTTGCTCATCTATTTAGCTATGGATTAATGGCATTAGGTTTCAAAAAAGAAGACAAAATCATTACAATTTCAAACAATAGACCCGAATGGAACATAATGGATATGGGTATGGCACATTTGGGAGTGGTACATGTTCCTATTTATTCTACTTTGGGCGAACAAGAATTTGCTTATATTTTTAAGCATTCCGAAGCAAAAGCAATTGTAGTTTCAGATAAATCTATTTACAAAACTGTTTCAAAAGCTATAAAAGAAAATTCAAATATAAAGTATGAATTTATTATTGACCCTTTGGACGAACTAAAAACATGGCAAAGTATAATTGATTTAGGGCGAGAAAATAAAGATAAATATGCCGAAAAACTTTCAAAAATAAAAGAAACAATAAAGCCTGATGATTTAACCTCTTTGATTTACACTTCCGGCACCACAGGCGTATCAAAAGGAGTGATGCTTTCGCATCGCAATTTGCTTACTAATCTAAATGGTTCTGAGTTTTTGCCTATAAGTTTTGGTGAAAAAGCACTGAGTTTCTTGCCATTATGCCACGTTTACGAGCGAGGATTAAATTATGTGATGCAATCCAAAGGTGTAGGTATTTATTATGCACAAAATATGGGAACAATTGTTAATGACCTTAAAGAGATTCAACCTCAAGGCTTTGACACCGTTCCACGTCTGCTCGAAAAAGTGTACGACAAAATTATGCAAAAAGGCAAAGACTTAAAAGGCGTTAAAAAGCAATTGTTTAATTGGGCTGTAGATTTAGGCTTAAAATACGAATTTAATGGTGCTAACGGTTGGCTGTATGAAAAACAGCTTGCATTAGCTAATAAACTGATTTTCACCAAATGGCGCGAAGCTTTGGGAGGAAATATAAAATTCATTGGCTGCGGAGGCGCTGCCTTACAACCACGCTTGATGCGTATTTTTTCGGCTGCAAACATTCCAATTCAGGAAGGTTATGGTTTGACAGAAACTTCGCCGCTTATTTCGTTCAATCAACCTGAATGGCCTAATAAGATGATAGGAACAGTAGGTCCTGTTTTACCAGGTGTAGAAGTAAAAATAGCCGAAGATGGCGAAATATTATCTAAAGGACCTAATCTAATGCTTGGCTATTACAAAGAGCCTGAGCTTACTAAAGAAGTTATTGATGAAGAAGGTTGGTTTCACACTGGCGACATAGGTGAATTTGTAAATGGCAAATTTTTAAAAATTACCGACCGTAAAAAAGAAATGTTCAAAACGGCTGCCGGAAAATATATTGCTCCGCAAGCTATTGAAAATAAGCTTAAAGAGTCATTTTTTATTGAACAAGCTATGGTTGTAGGTCAAGATGAGAAATTTGCGAGTGCCTTGCTCACGCCTAATTTTGATTTTCTACATTCTTGGGCTGCCGAGAAACAAATTCATTTTAGAGACAATGAGGAACTTGTTAAAAATAAAGATGTTATCAAACGTATTCAACTTGAGGTAAACCAAGTAAATAATACGCTTGGCGAGTTTGAAAAAATAAAGCGTTTCAAAATGGTTTGCGATGAGTGGTCGCCCGAATCTGGCGAACTTTCGGCTAAAATGAGCTTAAAACGTAGAAACATTTATGAAAAATACGCTGTTATTCTTGAAGATATTTATGGACATGAGTTAAAATCTATAACTATTCAACGTGAAAAAGACGCTGCTACCAAGAAAAAAAAATAAGCTTGTATTTTAGTGCTTTATTTTAATTTAAAAAAAACCGCAAACATAAAATTTGCGGTTTTTTTGTACATACTAATTGGAAGGTTTGAGCTAAATTGCTAATATACAGCTAATTTATTGCTTTAGGAAGCTTTAAAAATTAATAACAAACCACAAACAAATTGATTTAGGCAATAACTAGCTACTGTGCTGGTTTACAAAAGCAATGCACGTTTGAAGTGATTTTTCTTTTTCTTCAATAAAACCACAATGCCCCGATTGATTTAAAATTAGTATTTCGGCATTTTCTGGAAATTGTATGCGCTCAAACGTTTCGGCTGTTACAAATTTATCTTCTTTCCCCCAAATGTAAAGTAAAGGATATGAAGAAGTTGAGAGCAAATTGCTTCTGTCGGGTCTTAGACGCATTCCTAGTAAAGCTGCAATTATGCCTTCATTATCGAAATGTAAGGCTCTAGTAATGGTCGATTCAATGTTTTGAGTATAAAGCTCTTTGCTTTTTTCAGCAAACATATTGGGAATGCTTTGCTTTATAAGCAATTCTTTTTTTCCGTCCTTTATTAATTCAATTTCTCGTAAACGATTGGCTTTTACAGCTTCAGAATCTGCAAAAGGGTGAGAATGAAATAAAGAATAAGCAAGAAGTTTTTCGGGATATTTTTCTAAAAATGCAAGCGTAATGTATCCTCCCATCGAATGACCAAAAATAATAGCTTTATCAAAATGAAGAGTTTCCATTACAAAATTCAGCATTTCAGCTTGCATTTCAACAGTAGAAACTTCAGAAATGATTCCACTTTGACCATGTCCAAGCAGATTGACTCTTAGAACTTCAAAATGTTTTTCTAATTCGTCTGCAAAACCGTTCCAAACAGTTAAATCTTCCAAATAACCATGCAGAAGGACAACTTTTTTTCCTTTTCCGGATAGTTTATAATGTATTTTTGTATTTCTAAACTCTAAAAACATAATTCGGTATTAAGTTCTGAACCTAAATAAATTGTATATTTTTTTACCAAATGCTTAAAATCAATTTGATTACAAAAAGCTTTACTCCAATTAAAATAGTACTAGTGGTTCAATTCAATTTTTTTAACTTCTTATAATTTTAATTTCACCTCCAACTCTTAATTTAATAATACTCGAAGGCTTACTTTTGGTTTTATCATTCTGACGCCAATTGACTACATAATCAACAGCTTGCTTTATTTCATCAGATATTTCGCTAAATGTGAGCGCATTAGCTTTTCCGGAAATATTTGCTGATGTTGAAACAATTGGTTTTCCGAACTTTGCAATTAGCTTTTTACAAAACTCATCGTTTGTAATTCTAATCCCAACAGAACCATCAGAATCGATTATATTTGAGGCTAATCGCTGTGCATTATCATAAATTATTGTTGTAGGTTTGTCTGCAACTTCTATCAAAGTATAAGCTATTTCGGGAACCTCCTTCATATATCCTTGCAAATATTGAGCATCATCTAGCAATACGAGCATTGCTTTAGAGTCTTCACGTTGCTTTATTTTATAGATTTTTGCAACCGCTTCTTCATTCGTTGCATCGCAGCCAATTCCCCAAATTGTGTCGGTTGGGTAAAGAATTACTCCGCCTTTTTGAAGGATTTGTAATGCCTTTTTAATTTCTTCATTCATATTTTTAAGTAGTGAGTCAAATTAAATTGTATATTTCATTTTGCCAAGTGCTTAAAATCTATTTGATTACAAAAGGTTTGCTCAAATTAAAATAGCACTGGTGTTTAAATAAATTTTACCTAGTTATTTTTATATTTCTATTTACAGAAACTGTCAAAATAGTGATTTATAAACATTCATAATGTTATTGGCTATGTCCTTATCGTGAAAAAGAAGAATTCGTTCATTGCCTTTATTGATAAGTTGTTGGCGAATTTCTGAATTATACAAAGCTACTTTAATTTGTGCTGCAAGTTCTTCAAAATCTTCGTGAAACGCATACAGAGCAGCATCTCCGCCAGTTTCAGGAAAACAACTTCCTTTGCTTGTTACAACTGGAATGCTCGAATTCATAGCCTCGAGAATTGGAATTCCAAAGCCTTCAAAAATAGAAGGATACACAAAAACACTTGCCATTTGATATATTGCTGGCAAGTCCAGAAAATCAACATTATTAATAAAAATAACTTGGTTTTTCATTTTTTGTTCGTAAGTAAATTCTTCCAATTCGTCTTGATAATCAGTTCGTCTGCCGATAAGAACAACTGGAATGTTAATTTTTTCAAAATGAACTGCTTTTAGAATTTGTAATGTATTTTTTCTGGCTTCTATTGTACCAACATTTAGAATATATTCTTGAGGCAAGTTGTACTTTTGCCTTATTTTTTCTTTTTCGTGAGTAGATTTTTTTACCGAAAATATTTCATTACAACCTTGATAAACAACTTCAATTTTTTTCTCGTCGGCTGCTAAGAAGTTGATAATATCGCTTTTAGTTTGCTGGCTAATGGCTATAACTTTATCGGCTTTGTGCACTGAGGCTTTAAATTTTTTATAATAAATTTCTCGGTCTATTGGTTTGTACAAATCGGGATACCTTATAAAAATCAAATCGTGAATACTTACAATACTGCGTGTGCGCAAAAAGTGTGAATTGATGGGAACTTCGTTGCTAAGTCCATGAAATACATCTAGTTTTAATTTTTTAAAGTTCGTAGTCATTCCATAACTGCGCCAAAAACTTTTGAAAAATTTATAAAAATCAGCTTCAGGTTGTATAATTTTAGCCTTACCAATGTCGAAAGCTAATGCGTTTTCTACTTCGGGAGTGAAAAGAAAATGATTATCTTCCGGAAAATATTTTGCCAATAAATTTATTGTACTTCTACTGTAATTTCCTAATCCGCTGTTATTGTAAAAAGCTCTTTTAGCATCAAAACCTATGTTCATTTTCTTAGTTTTAAATTTTTTCTTAATGCTCTTCTTTTACAAATACTAAATAAAAAGATAGTATTTATTCAAATTTTACATTCATATTACTTTTTATGTTTTTATAATTTTTATTGTGTTCTATTTCACTTTCTTGATAAATATTTATTTCATTTGTTTTTCCAAAATTGTGAGGATACACAAGCAAGAAACTTGTTTCATTAAAATATTTCTTTAAATAATTCCCTATTTTATCCATCGAGGGTTGAAAAGAAATTCCTGTTTTTCGAGCTAAGCCTACTATTAACATCGTATCTTTGATTACATCACGTGCAATAACAAGAAAATCTTCAAAATCATCAAATTGCGAAAACTCTATACTACTTTTTTTATGACGAAGTTTATTTAAATAATCTATAGTAGCTGTATTGGCAAATATTTTCATGCTATTTCCGGTATTTACGGCAATTAATGTAATACGTTGATACCATTCGATAAATCCATGTTCGAGTTCGGCATTCTCAGGAATTACTACTACAAATTTTTTTATCGTATTTAAGGGTTGAATTGATTTGTAAATGTATATAGCACTGTCATTTTTGGTTAATAAATCTCTTGTTAAATTTCCAAAAAAAGTATCCATAAGCGAAGATTTATCATGTAAACCTATGTAAAAATGCCTAATATTTTTTTCTTTTACAGTATTAATTATACCAGAAGAAATATTTAAATCGTAGCGAATTACAGGGTGAAATTTAAAATCGGCAGAAGCAGCAAATTTGTGTGCACTATCGACTAATTTTTGTGCTCTATTTATTGCTTCGGGGCTTTCTTTTTCGGTTGTAATGATGTGCAAACCATAAAGTTCGTTGTTCTTCTTTTTATCTACCGAACTCATAGTCAATTGCATAAGACAACCAATTGTTGATTCTTTGGCTAAACCGATTAAAGTATTGTCAGTAAGAGAAATATCATGTTCTGGCGTTTTAAGCAAATCTGTTTTTGCTATTCTAATAGCAGCTTTTTGGGTCGCAAACGAAGCAATTGTGCAGGTTACAAGAATCATTATTATAGTGCCATTAAGAATATTTGCATCTAACAATCGAATTTCTTCGCCTGTTGCCGTTTTGCCCAAAATAATATTGTAACCAATTAAAACCGCTGCCAATGTTGAAGCAGCTTGCGAATTACTTAATCCAAAAATAAGTAATCCTTCATCTTTTGATAGCTTATAGTTTAGTTGAGTAAAATATGCCGCAAGATATTTTGATAATGTTGCAATAAAAGTCATTGCAAAAGCAATTATCAAGGATTGAGCACCTGCAAATAATACCTTATAATTTATTAGCATTCCTACGCCAATTAGGAAAAAAGGAATAAATAAAGCATTACCTACAAATTCGATTCTATTCATCAGCGGGCTTGTACGAGGAATTAGCCTATTAAGTGATAAGCCTGCTAAAAATGCTCCTATAATTCCATCAATTCCAGCAATCTGTGCTAAAAATGCACCAGAAAAAACTAAGGCTAATACAAAAATATATTGTAGAATATTATCGTTAAATTTTTTAAAAAACCAACGTGCAAGCATAGGAAAACCCAGTAATACAATACTTGAAAAAAGAATTATAGATAAGGATAATTGTACCCAAAAAATTGCAGTAATATCGCCTTTTACACTACCTGCTATTACTGCTAAAATAAGAAGAGCAGCCGCAACAGTTATCATAGTTCCTCCGATAGTTAGGTTTACAACCATATTTTTAGTTATTCCTAATTTGCTGATAATAGGATAAGTAAGTAATGTGTGTGAGGCAAACATACTTGCAATCAAAATAGAGGAAGTAAGAGAATAATTAAAAATAAAGTAAAAAGGTAATACTCCCATAATCATGGGAATAAAAAAAGTATAAGCTCCAAAAACCATACTTTTGTATTTATTTTTTTTAAAGTCATTCATATCTATTTCTAAACCAGAAATAAACATGATATACAACAAACCTACTTTTCCAAATAGTTGTACTTTATCGTCTTCAATTAAATTAAAACCGTGTTGCCCTACAACAATTCCAGCTATTATGAACCCAATTATTTGCGGAACTTTTACTTTATCTAAAAGCAGTGGAGTAAATAATATAATGAATAAAATAATAGTAAATACTAATATTGGCTCTTCAAAAGGCGGAATGTAAGCTGTAAAATCAAAATGCATAAGTTCATATTTATGGGTTAGCAAAGTAATTAATTACATTAAACGCATGATAATCAACAAAATAAAATAAATTATATTTGGTTATTGCACTTCTGGGCTATAAAAAAATATAAAAATATTGTTTTGTGCAAATATATATATTTTTTATGACTTTTAAACTAAAAAGGCTTTATTTTTTTATATTTAAAACTTAAATTGCAGAAAAAGAAAGAATAATAAATGCTTCATAAAACTATTCGTTCAAATTGGAGCGAAAATTTAATAACATATTGTTTTTTTTACCTATTGTAATTTAGAAATATAATAAAACTAAACAAAATCAACAATTTGAATGAGAAACAACTAAAAATATTATTTTTTTTGGTTGTTCTATATTTTTTTTAGTATTTTTGTTTGATTTATAATGAAAAAAATAAAAAAATCAGATATAAAAATTCATTTTCTGTCAATATTTCTTTAGTAACAATTTTACTCAATTTTAAATATGCATAATAGGAGAAATTTTATAAAAAAAATCGGTGCTTTCTTAGCTTTTTCAAGTTTTTCTATGGTTTCAATTGGTAGAGAATCGACATTAAGCCAGCCACAAAAAAAAAGAATTCTACCGAAAAAACTTACCGAAGGTAGTTTAATAGGATTGATTGCACCCGGCGGTGATGTATCTGAAAAACAGTTAAAAGAAGCGCAACAAAATTTGGAGAATTTAGGATTCAAAACATATTTTACACAAAATATTCTGGCAAAAGAAGGTTATTTAGCCGGCTCTGATGAGCAAAGAGCAAGCGATATTATGCACATGTTTACGAATCCAAAAGTTGATGCAATTTTCTGTGTACGTGGTGGTTATGGAACAGCTCGTACGCTCGATTTGCTCAATTACGAGCAAATTAAGCAAAATCCTAAAATATTAATTGGATATAGCGACATTACAGCACTTATAACAGCTCTTTATCAGCGTATTGGCTTAGTTAGTTTTCATGGTCCGGTTGCTACTTCTACTTTCAATTCGTTTTCAATCGAATCGATGAAAAATGTAATACAAACTCCTCAAAATGAATACATTTATGATTATTTACGAGAAAAAGACACGGAACAAAGCAGTGAATACGATGTTTACACCATTTCGGGAGGGAAAGCTAGCGGAAAATTAATTGGAGGCAATTTAATGATGTTAGTTTCGCTTGTAGGAACAAAATACGAACCTGATTTTGAAGATAAAATCATTTTTATTGAAGAAGTTAGAGAAAAACCATACAAAGTAGATAGAATGCTAACTCAGCTTTTGATGGCAACCAATTTTAGTAAAGCTGCAGGAATTGTTTGCGGTATTTTTAATAAGTGTGATGCTGAAAATCTTGACGAATCTTTTTCGCTTAAAGAAGTGCTTACCAGACGTTTGCAGCCTTTAAATATTCCAATTTTTTATGGTGCTCCTTTTGGGCATGTCGAAAACAAATGGTGTTTACCCGTTGGCATTAATGCCTTTCTCGATGCGGATAACAAAACGTTGAAACTGCTCGAAAGTGCTGTATATTAAAAAAATATGTTTTCCAAGTTAAAGCATTTTAGTTCGTTGTTTTGTTTTGTAAAAACTATAAAAGCTCTATTTTTGATGGGCGTTTTTCAGATTTCCCTTTTTTTTAATTACTTTTGCAAAAGTATTTTTAACAAAAAAGGAGTAAATTTATTATATAAAAAATTATATGGTTTCTGTTGATAAAATATGTGTGCATTTTGGCGGATTTGAACTCTTAAACGATGTTTCTTTTCTTATAAATAATCGCGATAGGATAGGTTTGGTTGGCAAAAATGGTGCAGGAAAATCGACTTTAATAAAAATTATTGCCGGAAAAGATCAAGCTACTTCGGGTAGAATTTCCTTTCCAAATGATGTAACGTTCGGGCATTTACCGCAGCAAATGATTTTTGGGGAAGGAAAAAACGTATTCGACGAAACCCAAACTGCTTTTAATCAAGTACTTGACATGAAGTCTGAGTTAGAACGACTTAATCAAGCACTTAGTGAACGCACCGACTACGAAACCTCTGAATATTCAAAACTTATTGACCGCCTTACTGAGTTAAATCACAGCATTGACATACATGGCGGTGCTAATATTTCGGCTAATATTGAAAAAACTTTGCTTGGTTTAGGCTTCGAGCGTTCCGATTTCACTCGCCAAACCAGCGAATTTAGCGGCGGTTGGCGTATGAGAATTGAACTTGCTAAAATATTATTGCAAAGTCCAGACTTACTGCTTCTTGATGAGCCTACAAACCACCTCGACATAGAATCGATTCAATGGTTAGAAACTTTTTTGAGCGATTATAGAGGTGCCCTGATTTTAATTTCGCACGACCGACAATTTCTCGATACAGTAACAAACCGAACGATAGAAATTTCGCTTTCACGCATAAATGATTACCGTGTTTCTTATTCAAAATATGTGGAACTGCGCAAAGAACGCCACGAACAACAATTGGCTGCTTACACCAATCAGCAAAAAATGATAGCGGAAACGGAGGAATTTATCGAACGTTTTCGTTACAAAGCCACTAAGGCAGTTCAAGTGCAATCGCGTATAAAACAGCTAGATAAAATAGATAGATTGGAAGTAGAGGAGATGGACAACTCTTCGCTTAATATCAAATTTCCTCCGGCTCCTCGAAGTGGCGATATTGTGTATGAAGCAAAAAATCTAAACAAAGCTTATGGAAGTAATTTGGTACTTTCTGATCTAAGTCTTGTGATTGAGCGTGGCGAAAAAGTAGCTTTTGTAGGTAAAAATGGAACCGGAAAATCTACTTTGGTTAAAGTAATTATGAATGAAATTGATTTTGAAGGGCTTTCAAAAACTGGGCATAATGTGAAAATTGGGTATTTTGCTCAAAATCAAGCACAAATGCTAAACAAAGACCAAACTGTTTTTGATACACTCGACCAAGTAGCAGTAGGAGATATTCGTACCAAACTAAGAGACATTCTTGGCGCATTTCTTTTTAGTGGCGAAGATATAGAAAAAAAAGTAACCGTACTTTCTGGAGGCGAGCGAGCTCGTTTAGCATTGGCAAAATTACTTTTAGAACCTTATAATCTTCTCGTACTCGATGAGCCTACTAATCACTTAGATATGCGTTCAAAAGATGTACTTAAAAATGCATTGGCTCAATTTGATGGAACTTTAATAGTTGTTTCGCACGATAGGTATTTTTTAAATGGACTTACACAAAGAACTCTGGAGTTTAAAAATCATGAAATTCGTGAACATTTAGGTGATATTCAGGACTTTTTGAGACGTAAAAAACTCGATGATTTACATGAAATCGAACGTCAGGAATTGGAAAAAAATCCGGCAAAAACAGAAAAAAATATTCAAAGCAAGCAAGAATACCAAGATAGAAAAGAAATAAATAAAAAAATTAAGAAAATAGAAAAGCAAATTGCTTCTACTGAAGAAAATATAGAGAAGTTAGAAAAACTAATTGAAGAATCAGAGGCAGAACTAGCTGAAGGAAAAGCATTTGATGCAAATTTTTACATGAAATATGAGCAATACAAAGCAGAACTTAGTCAAGAGATGACAGCTTGGGAAAATGCACAAGAAGAACTGGACTCTTTTGCTGAATACATTGAAAAATAGCATCTTATAAAAAAATAATATAATAGTAGTAAATAAAAAAATAGAAGCGATGAGCGTAAATTTTAAGCAAAAAAGAGATTTAAGTTTCCTAGTACAAGATACATTTCTGTTTCTAAAGGAAAATTTCAAACCGTTAGGCATTTTTTTATTAAATTACGCAGGTCCATTTTTATTGCTGGCAGCAGGCGCAAGCGCTTATTTACAAAGAGATTTAGCCGAATTTATAGAAGCTAATCCTACGGCAAAAACTGATATTTTCATGCAATACAAAGCAATTTCGGCATCGCCACTTTATTGGTTTGTTCTTATTTTTAATATAGTTGCTAGCACCGTTATGATGTCTGTAATTTATTCATATATAAAGAATTATGTTATTTATGGAATGGAATCGATTACACCCGAGAAAGTATTAGAAGAGGTAAAACAAACTTTCTTTATTATATTGACAGCCAACATTGTAGTAGGAATTGCTACTTTTGCCGGAATGTTTTTATTGTTGGTTGGAGCATTGTATCTATTTGTAGCTCTTATGTTTACTGCTTTTATTAGAGTATTTGAAAATGCAGAACTTAACGATTCTTTGAAAAGAAGTTTGTTTTTAGTAAAAGACAATTGGTGGATTACTTTTGGAAGTTTGCTTGTTTTTTACGGAATTATTATTATTTTAGGTTATGTAGTAGCTATTCCGGAAATGATTTTTGGCGAAGTACTCCAAGCCAAAGCAAACTCTATGTCAAGGCTTATTTTATCAACTTTTACTTCGTTTGGAAATAGTTTTTTGTTGGCAATTTTGTATATTGCACAAATTTTTATTTACTTCAATTTAGTAGAAAAAAAGAAAATGAGCTAATAAATTATAAAAAAATGAAAAAAATACTATTCTTTATTATCTTCTTGTGCTTTAATTTTTTATCCGCTTTTGCTTTTCAAGAAATAAAGGTAGATTCATTATCAACAATAAATGAGCGGATTGTAAAAAAAGAAGCTATTGAAAAATATCTTCACGACAAAAAATTTGACTATTCAAAAGAGATTACGCAAGCCCCCGAATCGCTTTGGGATAGGTTTTTGCGTTGGCTTCAATACAAAATTCTGGAATTACTAAATATGAGTGTTGAAACAAAACAAATAAGGTTTTTAATTATCGTTGGTGTTATCAGTTTGGTTGTTTTTTTATTGTTAAAAACTGAAATTCGAGGGTTGTTCTTCAAAAATAGACAAAGAGCTAAAATTAATTATGAAGTTGAAAATGAAGATATTCGAAAAATTAACTTGGACAACATTATTTCTGAAGCAATTCAACAAGCCGATTATAGAAAGGCTGTGAGATATTTGTATTTGAAATTATTGAAAGAACTTGATAATAAGGAATTTATAGTTTGGAAAATGAATAAAACCAATAGAGATTATTCAAGCGAATTAGCTAACAATGAGCTAAAGCCCGAATTTAAATACCTTTCGATGGTTTATGAATATGTTTGGTATGGCGATTTTTCTATTCAGCAAACAAATTTTAATACTATCCACTCGAGCTATAAAAATTATTTTGATTTAATAAATAAAAAGTAATTTTTGATGTATTTAAATTGATATAAAAATAATAATAAAACGTTTAAAAGCAATGAATTTTTATAGAAACAATAAATATTACATCATTCTTTTTGCAGTTTTTTCGCTTTTAGTTTATATCGAATATTCTAAACCTAAAGCAATTGATTGGTCGCTAAGTTATTCCTCTGAAGATAAAATTCCTTATGGAGCTTACATTTTACGCCATGAATTGAAAGCTACTTTCCCCGAAAAACAAATAATTGATAACAAAGAATCTTATTTTCAGTTTTTTAGAAAAAACAATGAAAAAACTTCTATTTTGTTTATAACCAACGAATTTAAACCTAATAAAATTGATTTAGATCATATTTTAAAACACGTAGAGAAAGGAAATTCAATTTTTGTAGCCGCCGATTATTTTAGTAAATCTTTTTCTGATAGTTTAGGGTTTGAAAATGAAATGGATTTTAATTTACTAGGAAATGATAGTACTTTAGAAATGAATTTTACAAACAAAAACCTTTCAAAGCAGGCATATTTGTATAAAAAAGCCTTTTCTAATGTTATTTTTAGCGATTTAGATTCGAGCAATACAACCATTTTGGGAACGAACCAAAAGGGAACAAATTTTGTGAAAATTAATTATGGCAAAGGCACTGTTTATGTGCATCTTAATCCAATGGCATTTAGCAATTACAATATGTTTGTAAATTCAAATTTTGAATACCCATTCAAGGCACTTTCCTATTTACCTTACGACAAAATAATTTGGGACGAATATTACAAACCCAGCAATTCTCTTTATTCAAAAACTACACCTATTTACTTTATTTTGGAAACAGAAAGTTTGCGTTATGCTTGGTATGTTCTAATTTTGGGGTTGATTTTATTTTTACTCTTTGAGGGCAAGCGCAGACAGCGAATTATTCCGGTAATTAATCCACCTCGAAATTCAAGCTTAGAATTTATAGAAACTGTTGGCAAACTTTATTATCACAAGGCTTCGCACAAAGACTTGGCTGAAAAAAAATTCAAGTATTTTGCTGAATTTTTGAGGAGTAATTATTTTCTTACAGCTGATAAATTTTCGACCGAACATTACATGCGTATTGCTGAAAAAACGGGTGTAAATAAAGTAACGATTGAAAATATTTTCAATTATTTTAGAGCAATTTCTCAAAAAGCGAGTATTAGTGAAGCAGAGCTTTTTAGTTTATCCAACGAGATTGAAAAGTTTTATAAAAAATGTAGATAGAAAGCAAAATTATTTGTAATTAGTTAGATTTCAAACACTTGGCAAAATTATAATTAAATTTGGTTCACTAGAAGTTTTAAATTTTTGTGTATTGATTCAATTTATTGACTTTTGATGAAACATTAAAAAAAGCATCTAGAATATCAAAGTGATTACGAGAAATATATTTCTGCATAAAAATTTGATATTCTGATACTTTGATTTTAATATGTAGCTTAAATAAATAGAACCAAATTAAATTGTATATTTATTTTTGCTAAGTATTTAAAATTTAATTGGTTACCAAAATAGTTACTCTAATTAAAATAGCACTGGTGCCTATTTTATTCCTAATGTTTAATTATAATTTTTTGCGTTTTTATAATTTCATTATTTTCAGAAATAGATAAGAAATAAATTCCATTTTCGATAGAACTTACATCTATTTTATTTTGCATAAGCTTCTGTTTTTGAATACTTTTTCCGGTCAAATCGATTATTTCAACGGTGTAAGATTCGTATTTATCTGAATTGATGGTAATGCTATTAACCGCAGGATTTGGATAAATTGAAATTAAATCAACTTCGTTTACATCATCAATTTGCGAAGTAATGCTGTTTTTGATTGTGAAATTGTAATCAAAAGCCGCCACAGTAGCTATATCTCGGTCAAAACGTACTACAAGCGGAACAAAATTTGTCCAAGCTTCTTGATCATTTACTGTAATCGAAGCGTTAGCGTCAGCTTGCTCAATGGCAAAAGATGTAGCAGAAATTTTAACCAATAAATATAAAACTTCGGTATTTGCTGGCGAAAATGTAATGGTAAAATCTTTAGTAGCTGTTAGTAAAAAATAGTCAGCACTATAACGCATTAATCGGTTGTTGCCGTTGGTTTTGCTATTCCAATTGATGTTTGTGCCCGTAAAATTAAAAGGAGCTGTGCCGTTTTCATAAAAATAAGCTGTTTTTATTAGTGGTTTGTAATCATTAGCTCTTAGGTAAGTGTAAGGATTTGCACCAGAATTGCTTGTCATTAAGAGGTTTGCAATAGTGAAATTTGTAAATACCTTTTTCAACGACGATTGCCAATTGGTTTGTAACTCTAAATCAATGGCATCGATGGCGTAATATTTGATACATTGTTCGTAAATTTTTTTCATAATACTCGGATTCGTTTTCTCTGTAAGGTATTGAGCAAAAATCCAAGCACTGTACCAATGCCCGTCAAAAACTTCAGCTTCGCCATCTTGAAGGTTTAAAGCTACATCGGGACTATCGAAAATACCCGATAAGTATTGAAAATTATCATCGTATCCAGAATACACATATTCCTCTGACCAAGTTGCGCCAACTTCCATAAACCAAGAATCCATGCTGCCAGAGTAGCCAAATTGCACTGCATGCATGTACTCGTGTGCAGCCGTTACGCTAAGCGCAATGTTTTGATATCCAAAGCCTTCATAATTATTGCGCAACACCATAAAGCTATCGTAAGCATCAGCTTCGGTTAGTGTAGTCGAATTGGAATTGTCGCCTACTTTTCTATCAGGGCTTACCCAGCCGTAAATACCATCGCCAGCTTCATATCCGCTTATGTAAACGTCGTATTTGGCATTTCCACCGGTTGTACCATCGGTAGGAGGTACAGTTAAACCCATGTTTGTGTGATACTTAGTGTTAATAGCTGTGAATTTGGAAATCAAATTGTCGATATAATCAGGAATATTGTTAGAATTAGCGTCAGTAGCATCTACATCTTCATCTTCAAATCCGCTATTGGTTGTGTAGTGAAAAACAAAATTTCCACTTTCAGTTTTTTTTACGGTTCCTGAAATTTCGGGACGAGTTGTAAAGCGCTTAAAAACTGCTTTCGCTTCATTGGTTAAATCGCTCCAATTCAAAATAGCCTCTTTCAAAATGGGCGTAAGCCATAATTTATGATGAATTTTGGCATCTTTTTTAAGTGCATTGAGTTGTCCGTTTTTGTATTGTGCAATCAAACGGTTTGATAGTTCTACATTTTGAGCCCAAAGTGTAGTACTAAAAATAAAAAAAAGATAATTGTAAATAATCTATTCATGTTCAAATAATTAAATATTAATAAATCAAAAGTAAAATGAATGAAAAGTAGTTTTTTTTAAGAAATAATAGAACTACTTTTTTTTATATTGAAAATCTTAAAATGAGGCTTTTATTTTATAAAAGCTAATTTAAATTCGTATTAATTTTTTTGCATTATTTTTTACCCAATTGTATCGTTTAAAAAAGTCCTCTTGCTTTAAGTTCCAAGTATTTATTAATGGTATTGATACTTAAATTTTGGGGTTCGGTTAAAATAGAATGAATGCCATGCTGTTGCAATTCTTTAACAATCAATCGTTTTTCGTACCGAAATTTTTCAGCAATTGTTTTAATATAAACTTGTTCGAGCGTAGCAGTAGATTGATTCAATAATTTGTTAATTTCGGTATTGTCGAAAAAAACAACTATAAGTACGTGATTTTTTGCCAGTTTACTTAAATATTTTAATTGTTTTCGCATAGAAGAAATACCTTCAAAATTGGTATATAAAATAAGCAAACTTCTATGTTTAATTTTTCGATGAATAATGGAATAAACAAGCTCAAAATCAGCTTCTTTGTAATTTGTTTGCTGTTTATAAAGAAGCTCCATAATATTCATTACTTGCTTTTTGCTTCTTTCGGCAGGCAGCAAAGAGTGAATTTTGTTTGAGTAGGTTAGAAATCCGGCTTTGTCGTGTTTGAGCATGGCAATATTGGAAATTACAAGGCTAGCATTTATTGCATAATCGAGCAAAGTCATGCCATCAAAAGGCATTTTCATATTGCGCCCCATATCGATAAGGCTGTAAACTTGTTGCGACTTTTCGTCTTGAAATTGATTCACCATCAATTGATTACGTCTTGCAGTTGCTTTCCAATTAATTGTTCTGAAGTCGTCGTCTTTGGTATAATTTTTAATTTGTTCAAACTCATTGTTGTTGGCAAGTCGGCGTATTTTTTTTACGCCCACTTCGGTCAATCGATTGGAAATAGCCATAATTTCATACTTGCGCATTTGTATAAACGATGGATATACAGGCACATACGCATTTTTATCGAAAATAAATTTCCTCGAAGTCAATCCAAAGAATGACGTAACATAAATATTAAGTGCACCAAAATGATATTCGCCTCTTTCGTTGGGTTTTAGCTTGTACAGGAAGGTTTTTTCTCTTCCCGATTCCAGTTTTTCATTGATTTCAAAATCGCGCACCTGAAATTGAAACGGAATCTCATCAATTATTCTAATGGAAATTTGAAATTTATAGTTGTTCAAAATGTAAAGTCTTATGGTATTTTCATCTCCATTGGAAAGTCTTTCGGGAACAACTCTGTTAGCTGAAATGGCTTGTGCAGGCGCGTTGTAAAGCATCAGCAAATCTACTATAAACCAAAGCACGAAAAGCCAAAGTAAAGGTTTTGCTACTGCCAAAAAAAATGGAAAGAAGAAACCTAAAACAAATAAAATCACTATTGCAGCAAACACCTGAAATAGTAAATGATTCAAATAAAGCGATTTAATGAATTTCAAAATGTCCTAAATAATTATAAAAAATTTTGACTAAAAAAAACTATCTTGGTACTTCTACCGAATTTACAATTTGTTTGATGATTTCATCGGGGCTTATACCTTCCATTTCTTTTTCTGGAGAAAGGATAATTCGATGACGCATAACTGGATACGCCATTTCTTTAATGTCGTCAGGGGTAACAAAATCTCTGCCTTGAATGGCAGCATACGCTTTTGCCGAATCCATTATTGCAATAGATGCTCTAGGCGATGCACCTAGATAAAGCGCATTGTTGTTTCGAGTTTTGTTTACTATTTGAGCAATGTATTTTATTAAATGCTCTTCAATTACAATGTCTTTGACAATTCGTTGGTATTCAAGTATTTGTTCTTTCGTAAAAAGAGCAGACATCTGAGTTACTTCGTTGTTGCCTTTACCGGAATTTTTATTTTTCAAGATTTCTGCTTCTTCCTCTAAAGTTGGATAACCAACCGTTATTTTGAACAAAAATCTATCGAGCTGGGCTTCGGGCAAGCGATACGTACCTTCTTGTTCGATAGGGTTTTGAGTAGCAAAAACAATGAATGGAGCTTGCATAATGTACGTTTTTCCATCTATGGTGGCTTGTCGCTCTTCCATAACTTCAAAAAGTGCGGCTTGTGTTTTTGCCGGAGCCCGGTTTATTTCGTCTATGAGAATTAAATTTCCGAAAATTGGTCCTTTGTTGAACTCAAAAGCAGAACTAGATAAATTAAACACGGAAGTTCCTAAAACATCGGAAGGCATCAAATCGGGAGTAAATTGGATTCGTGAAAAAGAAGCCGAAATACTTTTTGCCATTAATTTGGCTGTTAGCGTTTTTGCTACTCCCGGCACACCTTCTATCAAAACATGCCCGTTGCTTAAAATTGCAACTAAAATGGAGTCAATCATTTTTTTTTGCCCTACAATTACGCTCGAAATTTGCGCACGCAGTTTTTCAGTAGCTTCGCTAAGTATCTTTAAATCAATTCTATTTTCAAATAAACTGTTTTCCATTGTTTTTATTTAATTGCTTTAAATATGTTTTTCGTTGCATAAATCTTTCCAATACAAAAATACAATTATTTTTTTAAGAAAAGAATAAAAATCTTTTTAATTTTGCATAAAACTTGTATTAAATAGTAATGAGTGAAAAAATAAAAATGAAAAGAGAAAAGTGAAATTAATTTATTTTCAAATTAACTAATTTTCAAATTTTCAAATTTTCAAATTTTCAAATTTTCAAATTAACTAATTTTCAAATT
>DZBP01000164.1 GCA_022729915.1 Draconibacterium orientale
CCGACTGGTCGTAATTAGTAAAAGTGCGGTTTTTTGTATTAAAACAAGAAATTCCATTGCTTGTGGAAAGCCATAGATTTTGGTTTTCATCGGGCAAAATATCCAAAATAATATTACTTTGCAAGCCGTGTTCCTTTGAAAAACAAGTAGTTTGCTTTGTTTTAAGGTCTAAAATATTTAAACCTCCGCCTTCGGTAGCTATATAAAGCAAATTAGATGATGCTTGGTAGAAGCTGAAACAAATATTGCTATTAATATTTGAATTTGAAATAGTAAGATGTTCAAAATCCTTGATTTTATGACTAAAAATATAAAAACCTTCGCGCGAACCAAAATAAATATCCCCAAATTCGGATTGGTAAATATTTTGAATATTGATAATAGGAAAGGTTTCAAACTTTTTTTCGTTGGGCAAATACCTTGCTAAATTGCCTCGAATAGAGCCTATCCAAACAGTACCTTGCGAGTCTTTAAAAATTTTGAATATAAAAATAGACATTTTGTTGTGTTCCAATTCTTCGGTGGAAAGTAATTTTTTTACAGAGTACGTTTTTTTGTCTATTACGTCGATGCCTCCTCCATAAGAGCCTGCCCATATTTCATTTTCAGTGATTTGGCACAAAGTAAGTATTGTATTGCTTCCCAAAATTTGCTTTTCGGGCGTATTAAAAATGTGTTTCCATTGCTTGGTTTCGGGATTGAAAATACTGATACCTTTATTTGTACCAAACCATAATTTACCTTCGTTGTCTTCCAAAACAGACCTTCCGTTGTTATTAGATAGCGAGTTTTCTTGATTTAGCGCATGCGAAATGGACTGAAAAGGTAGTAAATTAGGGTCGTGCATATTTATTCCGACACCAAAAATAGCAACCCAAACTCGTTTATTTTCGTCAATATAAATATCATATATTCCGTTACTATTCAGCGAATTAGGTTCGTTTTCATTGTGTTGGTATTTTTTTATAATTTTATAATTTTCATCTACTAAAAACAACCCTTGGCTATCAACACCTATTAAATATCCTTTTCCATATTTAATGACCTTATTAATAGCTATTGATTTAGGTATTTCTATCTGAAAAGGGGTATTTTCTAAAAATTTGTCGGCTTGAATATCATAAATTAATATTCCTTTTTTAAGTGTACAAAACCATATTTTTTGGTGATTGTCTTTAAAAATTGAAAAAGTATGCGTATTATCAAAAATTTCATTGTTTTTACTATTTTTTGATAGTAATTTTAATTCTATTTGGCTTGGAGAAACCTTATAAATTCCTGAATTACTACCAACTAAAACAGAATTGTCTTTTTCAATGAAAAACGAATGAATTGATTTTCCAAACGTATTTACGCTATCGAGTTTATTCTTTTCATAATCAAATAAATATAAAAAGCCTTCGCCCCCTATCCAAAGTCTATTTTTTTTGTCTACAGCTAATTTATAAATTGTTTTTAAATCCTTTCCTTTTCTAATTTTTTCGATAAATATAAACTTTTCTTTTTCTGGCGAATAGAGAAAAAGTCCGTTACTTGTGCCTGCCCAAATTCTGTTTTTCTCATCAACAAGAATGGAAAAAGCAGTTGCCGAAATGTAATTTTTGCGCTGCTTGGTTATTAAATCGTAGTTTTTAAATTCTTGCCCATCAAACCTACTTACGCCGGCACGTGTTCCATACCAAAGCAATTTATTCCTATCTTGTGCGATAGAATAAACTGTATTGCTTGCTAAACCTTCATAAATTGTAAAATGTTGGAAATTAAATTCTTGTCCAAAGTTCTGTAAAAAAGCAAAAACAAATAACAACAAAAGGATTTTTATTTTTTCCATTTTTATTTTTTTTTACAAAAATAACAAAAAAATAATAAAAATGTTAAAACTCTAAAAAAAAACTAGCTTCATTTTTTTTAATGTTCTATTTAAACGAACTAAAATCAAACATTTTAAGTAAAAAAGTGTCTAAATTCAACGAATAATAATTGATTTTTAAATAGTTAATGTTTTTTTGATACGAACGCAAATCAAACATTAATTTTTTTAAATAAAAAAAAAAAATATAACATACTGAAAATCAACAATTTATTCATATTTAATTCAAATAGAACGTTAATCAAAAGCATTTGAATTGATTTTCTATCTTAAGTTATTCTATATTTTCGTTTTTTTGCACATAAAAAAATAACAAAATTAAGTTAAAATAAAATTGAACGTTAATGAAAAAGATACTTTTTACTTTGTTTGTTCTTGCTATGGCAACGCCGTTGTTTGCACAAATGCAAATAACCGGAACGGTTTTTACTGAAAAAGGAGAAAAACTGCCTGGCGTGAATATTTTAATTCAAAATACCAGCAACGGCACAGTAACCGATTTTGATGGCAATTTTACAATTGCAGCAAAAAAAGGCGACATCCTAATGTTCTCATTCATTGGATATATTAAAGAAGAGGTTATCATTGAAAATGATACTAAAATTGAGATTATTTTAAAAGAATTTGCGACAGATTTTGACGAAATTGTAGTTGTTGGTTACGGTAGCGTTAAAAAAAGCGACTTAACCGGTTCTATCTCTTCGGTTTCGGTGGATAACGCTTCCGAGTCTGGAACATCGTCGGTAAATCAATTGCTTCAGGGTCGTGCTTCGGGAGTTTACGTTAAAACCAACTCTGGCGTTCCGGGCGGTTCGGTTTCTATTAAAATTAGAGGAGTTAGTTCGATGTCAGCCGACTCTGAGCCTCTTTATGTTGTTGATGGAATGATAATTGACGGCACCGGAACCGACATTTCGGGCAACGATATTACTACCTCAAACTCTTTGGCGTTTCTTTCGCCTGAAGATATTGATAGAATTGAAGTACTAAAAGATGCTTCGGCTACTGCTATTTATGGCTCAAGAGGTGCAAACGGCGTGGTTTTAATTTCTACTAAAACCGGAAAAAAAGGAAAAGATAAAATTACGTATTCCGGTAGCGTTTCTATTTCGCAAATTGCTCGAAAGTTAGATATTCTCGATGGACCTAATTTTGCTCGCTACACCAACGACATAGCTACATTAAAAGCCGAAATTCCACCTTTCGATGGTAGAGATGCTACTCATCCACTTCCTGAAAATGTACAATGGATAGATTGGCAAGATGAAATCTATCAAAATGCACTCACTCAAAATCACAGAATTGGAATTTCGGGAGGCGGCGAAAAAAATAACTATTTCATTTCCTTAGGTTATTTAGCTTCCGATGGAATTATCAAATCAACAGGTTTTGAAAAATTTGACATCAGAACAAATTACAAAAAGCAAGTGAATGACCGTTTTAGCATTACCTCAAACATTAGTGCTTCATACATCGACAATGATTTAACCGTTGGTACCGATTTTTATGGCGGCGATAAATCCATGATAGGCTCTATTTTAAATACCTCTCCTATCATTAACAGTTTTCTCGATGCCGACGGTAATTTTGATGAAGAAATGTTAGGTATAAACAACCCTTACGCATGGCAATCTGACCATCAAGACAATACCAAAGAAATGTCTTTAATGTCAAAACTAGAAATGGAGTACAAAATAAACGACATTTTCACTTACACTTTGCGTGCCGGAGTAGATTATCGTTCAAAAGAAAGAAGACGTTATTTTGGTAGAGAATTATTTCAAGGCGAGCAAAGTAAAGGTTTAGGACAATTATACAATTGGCAAAATAAGCATTTTTTGATTGATAATTTATTGTTTTTCAAAAAAGAATTTAATAAACATAAATTTGATGGAACCATTGGTATAACTTACGACAAAAAACTAACTACTTATCAAAGCCACGAAGCTTCAGGATTTATCGACGATGTTTCGGGAATTGATGCTCTAAATGCAGGAGCTATTCAAGTTTTTGAACAAGACGTTTTTACTCCTGTAACTTACGCTTCTGCCCTATTTAGAATTAATTACAATTTTAAAAGCAAATACTCACTCACCGCTACCGGACGTGCCGATGGATCAAGTAAATTTAATCCAGGAAATCAATGGGGCTTTTTCCCCGCTTTTGCAGGTGCATACCGTATTTCCAAAGAAAAATTCATGCAAAAATTTGAATTTGTTTCTAATTTAAAACTTCGCATGGGTTGGGGACAAGTAGGAAACAGCAGTTCGCCGGCTTATGCCACCCAAGACCAATTTGTTTATGCGCCCGGCTCCGATGCCAACGGTGCTTCTGTGATGGTTTTGAGAGCTTCTGTGAAAGGAAATCCAAACTTAACTTGGGAAACTTCGCAACAAACCAATGCCGGAATAGATGTAGGTCTTTGGGAAGAACGCCTAACATTTAGCGTAGATGCTTACCACAAAACCACCAAAGACCAATTGCAACGCTTACTACTTCCAGCTTCTTCAGGATTTGAATATCAATGGATTAACATAGGAGAAGTAGAAAATAAAGGTATCGAATTTCAAATAGATGGTACAGTTTACAGCAAAGGTGATTTTAAAATTGACTTGGGTGGAAATATTTCTTTCAACCGAAATAAAATTTTAGAAGTAGGTAGCAGCGTTTATTCGCCCGATATTTTAGGAAGAGTTTTCTATTTGGGTGCTAATTTGGGTGGAAACGACGAAATAAAAGCTCCCGTAAATGCCTTTATCGAAGGACAACCCGTTGGTGTTTTTTGGGGTTTCAAAACCGATGGAATTATTCAAGATGCCACAGATGCAGCCAATTCGCCTACTTTTTACGGAATTGCTTTACCTGAAGGAAATATTAAATTTCAGGACATAACTGGCGTAAATGGTACACCTGACGGCAACGTAGATGGCTTAGACAAAACAGTAATTGGCGACCCAAACCCAGATTTTGTATTTGCTTTGAATGGAAGTGTTTCTTACAAAAATTTTTCATTAGACTTTTTAATGAGCGGTGTTTATGGTCGTGAGTTGTTTAATGCAAATTATGCCCGTTTGTGGAATCACATTAGAAATAGTACAAACAAAACAACAAACTCCTATACAGAAGCTTGGACTCCCGAAAAACCATCAAATACATTTCCAAGAATCGATTTTGAAGAATCAAGTTTTAACTCTGTATTTACCGACCGTTGGGTAGAAGATGCCAGTTTCTTGAAACTAAACCATGTAACTTTGGCATATACTTTTAAACCTGAAAACTTTAAATACTTTGAAAGTTTAAAAGTGTATTTGACTGCTACAAATGTATTTACAATTACAAATTATACCGGCTACGACCCCGAAGCCGATAGTTTTGCTTGGGATCCAATGCGTATAGGTATCGATTTTAACTCCTATCCTTCCGTTCGCTCAGCTATGTTTGGTATAAATTTAACTTTTTAAAAAAATAAATTTTATGAGAAAAATAATATATTTTGTAATTTTTTTCACCTTTACATTTGTTTCGTGTGAAAAATTACTCGAAGAAAAAATTTACAATTTCAGAACAGCCGAATCAGCGTTTGAAACAGAAGAATCAACCAATGCTGTTTTGCTAGGTGTGTATAAATCTATGCAAGCCTACCATTACTATTCTTCCACTTATTGGGGCGTTTTAGCTTTCAATTCGGGCTTTACTACCCGCCGCGATGGTGGCGATGCCGATTTGGCAAAAATGCAACAAACACCAGCAAGTGCATGGGTTTCAAACTTATATACAGCTATATACACAGCCGTTTCGCAAACAAATTTTATACTCGATGTAGTAGAATTAGATGCTGAAAAGCCTTCTACCGGCAATGCTCGCGGACAAGCTTATTTTGCACGCGCTACACATTATTTTAATTTAGTTCGTTTGTGGGGACCCGTTCCTATGGTTTTAAAGCCCATTCTTTCGGCACAAGAAGCTTCTATTCCAAGAGCTGAATCAGTTGATGTAGTTTATGCACAAATTATTGAAGACTTAGAAAACGCATACGAGCTTTTGCCCGAAACACAAGAAAACTTACTTGCACCAAAAAAAATGGCTGCTTACGCTATGCTTGCAAAAGTATATTTACAAATTGCCAGCCAAAGCAATGCCACTGCTGATTGGGAAAAAGCAAAATATTATGCCGAACAAGTTATCAATTCGCAAGCTTACGGATTGGTGAGCAACTATGCCGAATTATTTGATATTTCGCGCGAATTTTCAAAAGAATCCATCTTTGAAGTTGGTTTTTCAAACGTAAGCGATGGAGTGGGTTCGGGATTTACTCATTTCTGGGTTCCACAAGTTTCTGGTTGGTCATCTAACGGCACCGGCGGCTGGGGACGTGGAGTTCTTACTCGCGAACTTTACGACACCATTGTAGCTACTAACGGCGGCGTTGATGCTCGTTTGGCTACCAATGTGGTAACTTTTTATACTCGAACTGATGGTAAAACTGCTATTTCTTATCCAGCTCTTAACAAAGGAACGGCAGCTTTCTACATTAATTACCCTATGCTTCAAAAATACAAAGATGCCAACGGTTTGAACAACAATACACATGCAAACAACTACATTTACTTGCGTTATGCCGAAATTCTTTTGATTTATGCAGAAGCAGAAAATGAACTCAACGGACCTACGCAAGATGCCATTGATAAAATCAATTTGCTTTTGGCAAGAAGCAGAAACAGCGGCGGATTAACGATTCCTGCAGATTTGAGTTTAGCCAATTTTACTCAAGAAAGCCTTCGCAACCGAATTATGGTAGAAAGACACTCAGAGCTTTTAGGCGAATGCCACGATTGGTATGATGCCAGAAGACGTGGAATAGAATATTTTAAGAAAGTTTGCGAAAACCACAACAAACGATTGGACTTAGCAAAAACTCAATTAATTTTTAAATCTACTTCCGACTTTTATTTTCCTGTTGATGAGTTTTCATTGCAAAGAAATATGCTTTTGCCTATTCCTGAATCTGAAATTGCAACCAATCAGGCAATTGGCATAGAAGACCAAAATTTCGGATACTAAGTTTTTTATACATATACAGCAAACGGTAACTTTGCCAAAGTTT
>DZBP01000032.1 GCA_022729915.1 Draconibacterium orientale
TATTGCTGATTATCCGTTTTGCTGTTTCAATATTTTGGCTATGTATTTGCCTATGATGTCGAATTCTAAATTGACTACGGTGCCAATTTCAAATTCATGAAAATTAGTAAAATTATAAGTATAAGGAATAATAGCTACTTGAAACGATGAATCTTGCGAATTTACAACAGTTAAACTTACGCCATTTACTGTAACTGAACCTTTTTCTACGGTTATATTGCCCAAAGTAGGGTCATATTCAAATGTAAAATACCAACTTCCGTCAGCTTCTTTTATTTCGGTGCAAATGGCTGTTTGGTCAACGTGCCCTTGTACAATGTGCCCATCGAGCCTGCCATTCATTTTCATACTACGCTCTAGGTTGATGCCATCGCCTATTTTTACTCGTCCCAAATTTGACTTTATCAGTGTTTCTTGAATTGCCGTAACGGTATATTCTGTACCGTTCATGTTTACAACCGTTAGGCACACGCCATTGTGCGAAACACTTTGGTCTATTTTCAATTCATTTACAAACGAACAACTTACAGTAATGTGTAAATTTTCTTTTTCGTGTTGCAAATTTGTTATTTTGCCTGCTTCTTCTACTATGCCTGAAAACATTGTCTTTTTATTTTTAGAGTGGTTTGTATTCGTTTTTTATTGTGCAAATTTAAAATTCTTTGTTTAGAAATCGAAATTCGTAAATAAAAAAAAATTTAGTTTAGATAATTTTTTCAATAATTATGAAAATTGAATGCACGTTAAACCACTTTTGAATTACCTTTTACTTTGTATCTTAATGGTCTATATTTACTTTTATTGAATATAAACAAAAAAGCCCTTAATAAAAATTAAGAGCTTTTTTATATATATTAGTAATTAATTATTGAATTTTAAATGCAATAGAACCTAAGTTTCTAACACTTCCGTCAGGACCTTTTGCTTTAATATCTTCAAAATAAACTTTTCTTCCTGGTTTAACACCTCTAATTAATTGGATTTGCTTAGGGTTAAAATTACCACCGCGTCCTTTTTCTTCTTGCTCAAAACCTCCAACGGTAGTTGAAACTGTGAAGCTTTCAACTTCAAAGCGCAAGTCAAAATCGAAGTTTTCCATTACAGCAGAAACTTTTCCAATTGCAACAAGTGCATTACCAGCAATAACGCCACCATTTTGTCCACCAATTTTAGCAACCGGGTCAGGTACACGTTTTACTCTAAACTTAGCAGAACCCATTGATTTAGTTGCACCATCGATTTCAGCGGCTACACTAATTACAGCTTCGCCAGGAGTTTTTACTCTTACAGTATATCCACCTGATTCTTTCACGATTGTACCATTTGTCATTGAAACTCTAAGTTTGTCTTCAGCTACACCTGATGCAGCAATTGACACTGGGTTAGCAACTCCAACATAGAAAACGTTCATTTTAGTTGGAGAAACAGTAACACCTGCTGCACCTACTTGGTATTCAGTATTAAAAGGAAATTCGAGCATCTCGCCAGTTGCAGGTGACTCTAATTTAATTACACCACCCCATTTTTGAAAACCAACAGAGCCAGTGCCGCCAGTATATACACCTTTACCATCAACAACGTTCAATGGTCTGCCTCCAACTAAGATTTCAGGAGTTTGAGTAGAGTCAGATGCAGCAATAAATACTTGAGCTTCGTATTTTCCACCAACCAAAACATAGTTTGAGTTTGGAACTACAATAGCTTCTAATTTATTAAATTTCCAAGCACCTGCATCAAGATTTCCCCACAAGAAAGCTAAAATTTCAGATTCAGCATTTCTAACATCAGTTTGGAATTTTGATAACATTGTAAGAACAGCAGAAAGAGGTAAATGTTCAAAGTTTCCACTTTCCCAACCTACTTTTCTTTCTTCACCTTGCATATCATCAGTATTCAAAGAAGCTTTAAAACCATCAATAATCCCTTGGTAGTTTTTTCTGTTTTTATCGGTAGTATTATCCATGATGATTTTTATCAAATCTTCACGATAAGTTTCTACTTTCTTTTTAAGCTCTTTACCTTTACCTTCCAAAATCATAATCTGACCTGGAACGTTGTTATCATCTTTACTTTGAACTAAACCCGGATTTCTTGCTTTATCCTTTACATATAAACTTCCCGGACCTTCTGCAGTAACCAGAATTTTATCCTTCAAGTCGTCCATGTATTTAACAAGTTCATTCGAATTTAATTTTACGTTGTCAGCTATTTCTTTCCATTTTTTTGCTTTGGCTGCTGTAGCCTTATCCTGCATGGCTATATCAAAATTTGTATAAATTACATCATTTTTTTTCGTAAAATTTACAGATGTTTTACGCAAGCTTTGATCAACCAAAACGAAGGCGTTCAAAATTTCAGCAGATACGTTCAATGCCAACAATGCCGTTAGCACCAAATACATCATACCAATCATCTTCTGCCTCGGTGTTTCTTTTCCGTGACCCATATTAATTTAATTTTTTGAAATTAATAAATCTAAATAATAAATTTGGTATAATGTTATGCTTTTCCTGTCATAGCTGCAAGCATATTACCGTAAACAGTGTTCAACGATTCTACTTTTTTAGCTAATTCTGAAACCTGAGTTTTGTATTTTTCTGATTGAACAACAGCACCTTTTAAATCGTCCATCATTGAATCTAAACCACCTTCTAATTGCAATTCAAACACTGCATTAAGTGCGGTAAGGTTTTTATTTAATACGGTTATTTTTTCGTTGTAATTTTCGTTACCTCTTACTACACTACTAAAATCAACATCAATTGTCATTGAATCAGTGAGTTTTTTGTACGAAGACACCATATCATTACCAGCTTCTTTAACGTTGTTCGATACTTGTGAGAAAGCATCAGAAACGTTATCTACTGAGTAACTGATAGTTTCGGCTGATTTGTTGTACGATTCAGCCAAATTACCAGCTGATACATTTACTTTATCAACTGCGCCTTTGTAAGATACTGAGGCTTCATTAACAGTAGAAGCTGCTTTGTTCATACTTTGAGTATATTCATTTGTAGCTAAGGCTGCATTTGAAATATCGGATAAGTTCGACGCTGTGTTAGATAGACTTTGAAGACCGTCAGTTAACTTCTCAAATAATTGAGGTGAATTGCCTAATTTGGTCATTAATTTCTCATCAAAAAGGCTTACATTTGGACCGCTATTGTTGCTTCCAAAAGCTGGTGTAGCACCACCTTCATCTAAACCTGCTAGCTGTGGAAAAACCAAGCTCCAATCATCTTCTTCGTGTAATGGCTCAAATGCCGAGAAAAAGAAAATAACTGCCTCAGTTCCAAGACCTACTACAAGCATAGGACCTGCACCGGGCCAGTGCATGATTTTAAAAAGCGCACCAATGATTACTACTGCTGCACCAATACCATAAAGCTTAGACATAAAATTTTTCCAGCCTTTCGTTTGCGTCAATTCTGCTATTGTCATAGTTTAATGTTCTTAAAGGGTTATAATTAATTTTTTTTGTTTTGCTAAATTAGATATTTTTTAACTAAATAAAAAAATATCTAGCGTTTTTTTTTCAAAAAAAAAAAAAAACAAGTATTTTGATAAAATGTGCGTTTCTAAAATCGTTTACTTTTACATAAAAAAGAGCATCAATTGACTATTAATTGATGCTCTTATTTTACTCTATTTGATTGCTATTCAGACCATTGGCCTGTAGCTCTTCCCATATACGAACGTACACATCTAAACCCAATATATGATTTTGAAGTGTCTTGGTATTCGTAAGTTCTTACACCTACTTGCAAATAATATGCTATATCTTTCCAAGAACCTCCACGCAAAACTTTGCGTTTTAACACAGGTGGATCACCTTTTAGTGCGTTATATCTATAATCGGGGTTCAAATCGTGTGTAAAACTGTAAGCTGATTCATCAAAAGCGTTTGATGTCCATTCAGCTACGTTTCCTGCCATATCAAACAATCCATAATCGTTTGGTGCAAATGAGCCGGTAGGCAATGTTCTAATACCTCCATCATCTTGATAATTACCTCTTAAAGGCTTAAAGTTTGCAATAAAACAGCCAGTATTGTTTCTTGTATAAGGACCTCCCCAAGGGTAAATACCTAATGCCAAACCACCACGTGCTGCGTATTCCCACTCTGCTTCGGTTGGTAAACGGTATTCTTGCACAAAATATTCGCCTTCTTTTTGTAACCAGTCATTTTTTAATTGAGTTCTCCAAATTGCAAAAGCATTGGCTTGTACCCAGTTAACACCTACTACCGGATAATCATCGTAAGCAGCGTGCCAAAAATAAGATACTGTCATTGGGTCGTTGTATGCGTAAGAAAAGTCGCTCATCCAAACTAAAGTGTCTGGATATACGTTGGTTTTTCCGTTCATAATAAACGATGAGCGGTCTTTAATAGGTACTTTATCTCCTTTGCTGTCAATAATTTCGCCAGTATAAAAAGAACCGTTTTTATCAAACTGTCCATATTTTTGTTCGTCAAAATTATAGCGGTTGGCTGTTTTGGCAGCTTGTTTTAAATCTATCCAATAATACTCGTATATAAGTTTGCGAGAATCGATTTCCTTTCTTCTAAAAAAACGCTCATGCTCAGGTAAATATAACTCATCAAGAGGTTCTACATACTCTTCGTCTTTCCAATCAATTTCTTCTTCCCAGTTCAAAAACGGAGGATCAATTGGGTTTCCTTTTTTATCTTCCGAAATAAAAAACTTCTCGTTTATTTCGCCAAGTATTCTTCGAGCTATCGAATCTCTTACCCAAAATACAAACTGTCTGTACTCATTGTTGGTGATTTCAGTTTCGTCCATCCAGAAAGGGTCAATAGAAACAGTTTTGGTTTGCCCTGTATGAGCGAAAGGCACGTCTTGACCACTTGGTCCCATGTTGAAACTTCCCATGGGAATAAATTGCATACCGTAAGGGTCTGGTTCAAACCATTCTACTCTATCAAGTACACCTACTAATTCTCCGTTATTTCCACCACCACAACTACTCAAAAAGAGCGAAATAACTAGTGATATGGTTAGTAATTTTTTCATGACTTATATTTAATTTTGTTTTGTTGCATTTCTTTAACAAGTGTTATTAATTACTACACTAAAATCGTGCCATAATTTTTTTTTTTACCTTACGATTTGGTACATTTTTTTATTTTAAAAGAGCAAACAATAGTAGTTAATTGTCTATTATTCAATACATAAAAGAATTTTAGTTTTTTTTTAATAAAACTAAAATCAATATTTTTTTCTAAAATAAAATGAAGTTTGAAAATTATTTTGAGCTAATTAGGATACTTAAAAAGCATGTTTGGAAAAAACAAACTAGTAAATTTATTACTACTATTGAGCTAATCTTTTATTTAATATAGTAAATTAAATAAAGCTATGTTTTTTTTGTTTGGATTTTGAACTTTATTTAACTATTTTGAATTCATGTTTTTTACCTAATCCAGCATGCTCTACTTTTATATTTGTATTCTTATTAATTCTAAAAAAAAGCCATTATTGGAAATCGTTTTAACTACAAATACTACAAAAAGCGAACACTTTTTGAATATTGAGGTGTTTTATCAAAATTAATATTGAACTGATAATTGACCATAATCTCGTGGCTTCCATTATTATAAGTCCTTAATTTATTGAGAGATAAATCATAAGCATAACCTATTTTTAAGCCATTAAGCAATTTTATTCCTGCCATTGCTACTACGGCATCACCCAAACGATAAGTAACACCTCCCCATACTTTTTTATTGTATGTAACTAACGCGTTTACACTGTATTGCGCTGCTGTTCCGTCAAATTTGATAAATGCCGAAGGGCTTATTTCGTACAAAGGAAAGGGCAAGGGCAAAGTAACGCCTGCTGTTAAAAAATAATGGCGTGCCAAACTTGGCGTGCCTTTTTCTAACTGAAAACTAGTTTGAGTTATATGCACAGTAGAAATTCCGGCATAGTATTTACTTGTGTAGTAATAAATTCCGCCATTCAAGTCTAATCCCATTTTTGAATTTTCATCTGGTATAGATGGGTCGCTGTCTGCAGGTGTAAAGTTTACACCATCAGGAATAATCCATGTAGGCTTGAGTGAAATATTAGCTAAACCTAAACCTACTCCTATGCCTAACGTTCCGGCACCTATATCGGTACGGTAACTATAAGCCAAATTCATATAAAAATCGTCGTTAAAGCCAATTTTATCTTGTATAATGTTCACTCCTACCCCACTGCGTATGCCAAACGGGTTTATAGCAGCATCGATACTAAATAGATTTGTATTAGGCGCACCTTCTAAACCAACCCACTGTTGTCTGCCAATAAGTGTGGCGCGCATTTCGCCGCTACTACCTGCAAATCCCGGATTTACAGTCATCATATTGAACATATTGTGGCTAAATTGTGGAAATTGCTGAGCACTCAGGCTAGTACTTATACACAAAACAAGTAGTAAAGTTGCTATTTTTTTCATGATTTTATCTTAGATTACATTTTTTTAAGATGCTCTTCAAATTATCTTAGTGATTTATAAACCCTGCTTTTTTCAATAAAACTGATTTAAATAAAAGAACTCAAATAAAAGAAAATAGTTGCTTTTTCTAACGAAAAATAATGATTGAGTCTTTTTTTTTAAACATACAAATCTAAAAAAAAAATTATATTTTAGCAATTTGTGTGTATTTTTTTTGAAAAATCAAGTTCTTCTTGTTATCAAAAAAAGCCAAATCGAGTAATAAATTTCTTTCTTATGAAGAAACTAGCGGCTCAATTTTTGGAATGTTTTCCACCAAATATCAGGTATTTCTTGTTTACTTGCCGAAAGATAATCATTGTAGGAACACGAAACCAGTTTTTTATTGCTTCCTGTAAGCGGAATTTCAATCCACCAACGATTGGTTTTCAGGCTCTTATAAAAGACAAGATTTTGGTTTACATTATCGATATTTACAATAAATTTTTTATAATCGTCAGTATCCGTGTCGGGTAAATCATTTACACGTTGATAAAAACCGTCAATAAAATGCCAAATAATTTGAGCTGCCAAATGCGCAGTTTGTTTGTTGCTATCGTAAAGTGGATTTGCTTCAAACAATGCAAAACAACTTAAATTATCACTCAATCCTGCATATTCGGCTATCTGACAAGCTTCTACCGAATCAAAACCATTTGGCGAAGAATCAAAATGTCCGGGCGAATCGGCTTGCTTAATTGCGCTCATGTCGAACGACAAAAAATGTGCATCGCGCAAAATTGGTTCTACTTCTAGCAAATTTGCTCGTAAAGCACCCAAACGGTAAGTATCTAAAAGCAGTTTGCGCATTTTTTCAACTGTCTTAGGATTAACCAGATAGTTCTGGTAACCTAAAACTGATATGTTGAAAATTCGATTGTTTTGGGTTTGAATAATCTTATTTATGTAAGAAGTTGAAGTCAGTTCGCTTTTTTGGCTCGAATAATCAATAACCGAATCAATTATTGCTAAATTAAGGAAGTTGTCAATTTTACGATACGCTTCGTAAATAGGAAATGTCAAATCTTGGCTACCTCCAATTACGATTGGCACTATATTTTTGGAACGAAATTCAATAATTAAATCTTTTAGCGCAATGTAAGTGTCTTTAATTGTTTTACCCAAATTCAAATTGCCTAAATCGCAGATTTTTAATGAAGGATTGGGTTTAAACAATGTATAAAATTTTTCTCTAATTTCATCAGGTGCATTTGCAGTGCCAGCATTTTCGGAGCCTCGCTCCTCTCCTACTCCAAAAATTACAATATCAAAATCTTCTAATTTTGTTATTTTTTCGCTTACCGAATGAAAAGTGATACCAATCATTCTGTCTTTTGCATCAGGAAGATTCTTCAATTTCTCTATTTTGGTCGAAATTGGTTTAAAATATAAGTCAAATTCCATCATTCAAATAATTGGTTGGTTTGTTTCTTTTTGAAAAAAAAGTCATCTGACAAATATCTAACGAACGGTTTTTATTTGAAAAACAATTCGATTTCTCAAAAATTCTATTCATCAGATGACTTTTTATAAACACCGCTTTTAAGCTTATTTTTTCTTTGTTACTGTCTTTGAAGCAGGTTTAGTAGTTGTAGTTTTTTTTGCAACCGCTTTAGTTGTGCTTTTTGAAGGAATTTTAGCACTGGATTTTGCAGCTGTTTTTTTAGCCGAAGTTTTTTTCTTTTCGGCTTCAGGGTCAATTCCAATGAATTTAAAACAATCTTCAAGTGTCATATTTTCAGGCACTTCTTTGGCAGTTAAGCGAGTGTATTTCTTTTTATAAAACACACAAGGTTTGCCCCAGCGGTCTTTGATTATCTTCAAATCGCTGCCTTCAAATACTTTAAGTTGTTTGTCGCTATCGGAAGCTCGTTTTTCAACAATTAGTTCGATAGCTCGCTTAATATCAATGGTCAACGGGTCGTCAGTTTTTTTCAGTGAGGTAAATTTACTATTGTGGCTCAAATATGGACCAAATCGCCCAACGGCTGCAACAACAGTTTTGCCTTCAAACTCACCCACAGTGCGTGGAAGTTTTAATAAATCCAAAGCTTGCTCAAGTGTAATGGTATCAACACTTTGACCAGCTTTGAGGCTAGCATAACTTGGCTTATCATCGGCTTCGCCAAGCTGAACCATTGCTCCAAAACGCCCAACTCTAGCAAATATTTTTTTATTTTCTACCGGATGCATTCCCAAAAATCTACCTTCGGAAGGAGTTTTAAGCAATTCTAAAGCTTCGGCAAGAGTAATAGTTTCGATATGTTGGTCTTTTCGCAAACTTGCAAATTTTGGCTTTTCATCTTGGTCATTTTCGGCTTTTCCTAACTGAACCATAGCTCCAAAACGTCCAATACGAGCAGTTACAATTTTTCCGGTTTCAGGGTCTTTTCCTAATTCTCTTTCACCCGAATTACGTTCCGAATGCTCCATAGTATGTTCCACCATTTTATGAAAATCTCCATAAAAATCCGAAATCATTTTGTTCCATTGAATTTTACCATCGGCAATGCGGTCAAATTCTTTTTCCACATCAGCTGTAAAATTGTAGTCCATGATTTTATCAAAATGCCCAACCAAAAAGTCTGTTACAACCATTCCTATATCGGTCGGAAAAAGTTTCGACTTTTCAAAACCAGTATTTTCAGTTTTTTTGCTTTGTTTTATACCTCCTTGTTTTAGAAGCATATACACGTATTCGCGTTGCACACCATCACGGTCTTCTTTTACCACATAACCACGTTTTTGAACGGTGGAAATAGTTGGCGCATAAGTAGATGGACGACCAATTCCAAGTTCCTCGAGTTTCTTTACTAAACTTGCTTCAGTATAGCGAGGCGCATGCGCCGAAAAACGCTCAACAGCTTCAATTTCTTTGTATTGAAGTTCTTGTCCTACTTTTAATGGAGGCAACAGCGTTTTGGCTTGTTCGGTACTTTCATCGTCTGTCGATTCAATATAAACTTTCAAAAAACCTTCAAAAATAAGCACTTCACCTTTAGCTACAAATTGTTTTTTTGATTTTGAAATATCAATATCTACAGTAGTTTTCTCTAATTTTGCGTCACTCATTTGCGAAGCCAAGGTGCGTTTCCAAATAAGTTCGTACAAACGTTGCTCTTGCAACGAACCACTTATCTCCCTGTTTTGCATATAAGTAGGTCGAATGGCTTCGTGCGCTTCTTGCGCACCTTTCGATTTTGTTTTGTAGGTTCGCAATTTGTGATATTCTTCACCAAACTCACTAATTATCTGCTCTTTAGCAGCATTTAATGCAAGAGTGGATAAGTTCAAAGAGTCGGTACGCATATAGGTAATGTACCCAGATTCATACAATTTTTGAGCAATTGTCATGGTTTGAGCCACCGAAAAACTCAATTTTCGAGAAGCCTCTTGCTGCAAAGTAGAAGTTGTAAAAGGTGCTGCCGGAGATTTTGTAGCTGGTTTTTTAACAACATCAGCCACTTTAAATTCCGAATTTTTACAAATTTCTAAAAATTCAGATGCTTCTTTTGCCGTTTCAAAACGAGTAGGCAATTCGGCTTTGAGCGAATAATTTTTGCCAGATTTCTCTTTTATTTCAAAAAGGGCATTTACTTTAAACGAAGAACTTGATTTAAAAGCAATTATCTCACGTTCACGCTCTACCAATAAACGAACTGACACTGATTGAACTCTACCAGCTGAAAGAGAAGGCTTTACTTTTTTCCATAAAACGGGCGAAACTTCAAAACCAACCAAACGGTCAAGTACCCGACGGGCTTGCTGAGCATTTACCAAATTTTGGTTTATTTCACGCGGATTTTCAATAGAATGGAGAATCGCATCTTTTGTTATTTCGTGAAAAACAATGCGCTTAGTATTTTTTTTATTCAACTTCAATGCTTCCGCTAAGTGCCATGCAATAGCCTCTCCCTCACGGTCTTCATCGGAAGCAAGCCAAATTGTTTGAGCTTCTTTTGCCAATTTTTTAAGTTCCGAAACTACTTTTCTTTTATCTTCAGTAATTTCGTAAATAGGTTGAAAACCATTTTCAATATCTATCCCAAAATTCTTTTTAGACAAATCTCGAATATGTCCGAAACTCGATTTTACTGTAAATTTACTTCCTAAAAACTTTTCTATTGTTTTGGCTTTAGCCGGTGATTCTACGATTACTAAATTTTCTCCCATATTTTGGTGCAAGTAATTTATCTGTTTATGGGTAAGTTTTTTTGCAGAAATTAAGAAACTACTAAATTTTACCCTTTACTTCGTTTTTTTAAGTCAAAATTTTGTATTTTTGATGATGTTTTAATGCACAACTGCATTTTTTTCTAACAAAATAGTTCACTTAAATTTTTGCAAAGTAAAGCAATTCCAATAGTATGTTCAAAATTTTTAAAGAAATAAATTTTTAAGCAGTTTTACAGACTGGACACAAAACTCAATATATCAACACATTAAAACAATTGTTTATTTTTTATTTTAATCAAAATTTGACTTAAATTTTATTTCTTAATGAAAAATAACTTCAAGAATAAATATTTTTTGATACTTTTAAGTAACTTTTTCTAAATTATTTTTTAATTTGAAATAAAAATTCTACTTTTGGGAAAGCGTTTAAAAGTAGTAAACCAAAATTAATTGTTTATTAAAATTTTGCTAAGTATTTGAAAATTATCAAAAAAGCAAAAAGTTTACTCCAATTAAAATAAGCAGCTGTGCTTAAACGTATCATTACAAAAATGAAGCAATTGGGACTTTAAAATAAACTATTGATTTACAATACTTTAAACCCAATTAACTTTTTTATTTCTCAAAATCATTGATTTTATTTTTTTGAAAAACAATAATATAATGGCAACCTTTTTATTCGACAAAATAATTTTTGGACCCGTAAAAAGCAGAAGATTAGGAGTTTCATTAGGAATAAACTTACTGCCTACTGATGCAAAATTGTGTAATTTCGACTGTATTTATTGCGAATGCGGTAGAAATGAAAGCAACAAACCACAAAAAGCTTTTTTTCATCCGCGTTCGACTGTTAGTTTTCACCTTTATTCAAGGCTCAAAAGCATGAAAGAAGAAAACGAACCGCTTGATGTAATAACGTATGCCGGAAATGGAGAACCTACATTACACCCTGAATTTGAAGGAATTATCGAAGATACAATCAAACTTCGCGAACAATTTTTTCCAAATGTAAGAATTGCTGTACTTTCAAACGCCACAAATTTACACAACGAAAAGGTTTTCAGAGCTTTACAAACCATTGACGACAATATTTTAAAACTCGATTCGGCATTTATTAATACTATAAAACTTTTAAACAATCCTCCTTCTAATTTTAGTGTTGAAAAATTAGTTAGTCAGCTGCAAAAGTTTAATGGAAAAGTGATAATCCAAACTATGTTTGTAAAAGGTTACTTAAATGATATTGAAATAGATAACACAACCGAAGATGAAATTTTAGCTTGGATAGAATTACTTAAACAAATTAAACCACAAAAAGTTATGATTTATACCATCGATAGAGATACACCTACTGCTGGGTTGGAAAAAATTTCATTGAAAAAACTCAATGAAATAGCCATATTGGTTGAAAAAAATGGTATAAATACTATGGTTTCGGCTTAAAAAAATAACCAACTTACAGTAAAGTTTTGGCTCAAAAAAAAATAAAAGCACTTGTTTGCCCACTCAATTGGGGCTTGGGACATGCTTCGCGTATGATTTTAGTTATACAAGAACTTCTAATTCAAAACATTGAAGTAATTATTGCTGCCGATAAAACTCCTTTACAATTATTGCAAAAAGAATTCCCTAAACTCAAATCGTTCGTACTTAAAGACATAGAAATAAAATATTCGAGAAAAAACCAACAATTATTCAAAATTATCCGTTTTTTGCCGCAATTAGCTTTCAGAATTATAAAAGAAAATCGTGATTTAAGTAAAATTATCGCTCACGAAAATATTAATCTTATTATTTCAGATAATCGATACGGATTGTGGAACAAACAAGCCTACTCAATTTTTGTAACTCATCAATTGAGATTAAAATTGCCGAAAAAATTACAAGGTTTTGAATTTATTACACAAAGAATAATTCAATTTCTCACAAGAAAATTCGACGAAATTTGGATTCCAGACTTAGAAGGACAAGATAATTTTTCGGGTACACTTTCTCATTTACAAAACAATCAAAACAAAAAAATTCAATTTGTAGGAATTTTAAGTAAATTTTTGCTTCCCGAATTTCAAGCAAACAACTATGAATCAAACGAAAAAAAGAATATTTTAGCAATTCTTTCAGGACCAGAACCTCAAAGAACTATTTTTGAAGATTTACTCATAAAACAAATAAACCAATACAATTTAAAAGCGAGCATAGTTTTAGGAAAAAAAAACACCACTAAATTAAAATACGAAAACATCGAAATAATAGAAATTGCAGATAGAAACACTCTATATAAATTGATAAACGAGGCAGAAATAATCATTTGTAGAGCGGGTTATTCGAGTATTATGGATTTAGTAGCTTTGGGCAAAAGTGCCATCTTGGTAGCAACTCCCGGACAAACCGAACAGGAATATTTATCTGACTTTTTGAGCAAAAAAAAGCTTTTTACTAAAGCAGACCAATCAACTTTCGACCTAAGAAAATCAATTTTCGAACTAAAAAATAACAATTCAAAATTTGCCCCAATCAACAATCTTTTGCTTTCAAATGCCATTAAAAACGCCATTCTGAAATACGAAAAAAGCCAAAATCAAGTTGTTTGAACATTGCTTTTGGCTTTTTTTCGTTAATAAAAAAAATTCTAATCGAATATAAACCGAATAATATCAGGCTCGTTGGTAAGCAAATTGAAATATTTAAAACGATTACCTTGCAAAATAAGCGTTTCTCTTTTTGCAACCAATAATTTTACCGAACTATTTAAATTTAAGCCAGGTACAATTATCATATTTTTCTTAAATTGATAGCCATCATCGCCAGCTATTACGCCTGTTAAAACAATAAAAATATCTTCTTTATTGTAACTTTTTGTAATATCAATGGATTCACCTTTTGCTATTTTATTTATATTCAAAATTTCGGAAAACTTAACTAATACGTTTTCAGGAATACTAAAAAACAAAGGTACACGCTTGATTAACTTCACTTTATCAACTACCATTTTTCGAGAACCAGCTATTTCGTCGCCCAAAATTTCAATTAATTCTTGTTTACGAGGCGAAAGTTTTTTCAGATAATCGATGCAACGCATTGAGTTTTCATCGTAAATAACACGAGCGGCTGTTCCGTAAACTAGCTCATTGGTATGATGAAGGCACAAGAAAATCTCATCAGGCATTTCGCTTCGGCGAATCTGCGATAAAAGTTTGGAAATATTTTCATACGTCCAAAGTTTAATTTCCTTTGAAACACCTACCGAATCTTCAAGCATTTCGGTTGTTTTTTTATTTTTGTGTATCTTTCCAATCAGTTCAATGGCTTTTGCCATAGTCCATTCGTCAATTTTATCGTAATCGCGAACAATTATAGCACGCAATCGGTCAGTAAATTTGAGCCTTTGCTGTGGGAAAAACTGAGCTAATTTTTTAATTTTTTGTCCCAACGACAAGCTATCAAACAATGGAATAATCAATTGCTTGATGTCAATACTAATAAAATTATCTATAATTTCGAGGGCAAAAATCGTATTTTCGCCAATAATATTGGTTTTAATCAAATCGATAGTAGCTGGCTGATAAATAAAACTTAACAATCGGAAAAGCACCTCAAAATTGGCTTCTCTTTCCAAGTCGAGCGATTGAATAAGTTTTAAGGTATTTTTTTCAGATTCAACGTCGCTAATTGAAGCGTACAACCAAACGATATTGCTAATAATATCTTCTATTTTTTGCTTTATAACTACTCTTTCTCTGTCGTTTGCTTGAAACTGCGAATAGTAAAGAGCTTGAATTACAGCAAGTTGTATTTCTTTATCTGGGTAATTGATATGCTTTAACAAATAACGTTGGCTTTGTTCGCTACCTATTTTGCCATAAATTTCAATAGTTTTTAAAATAACTCTAATATCGTTAGTTTCGTTCAATAGATTTTCAAGTTCATCAACCATAGCACCGTCAGCACTTTTCAAAATAACTGATGCTGTTATGTTTATAAATTGTTCTGAATTTAGAAGTTCTACTAATTTTTTATTGAGTTTAGTATTCTTACGAGTTCCGGCAAGTCGAATGGCGGCTTGTTTTACCAATTTATTTTCATCGTTGAGTAAGGTGAGAATCAAATCATTATAAGCCTCTTTTTCATTGTAAATTAGCCTTATCAATTGCATTTTTTCTTCTTGCGAACCATTTTCGGCAATTATACTCAAAGTTCCTTCTAAATTTAAATCATCAAAATCAATTAACTCACTATAATCTAAATGGGTCAAAGCCTGATGCGCTGTGGTTTTAACAAGCTCATCATCGTTTATTTCAATGAGTTGTTTCAAATCTTTTGAAATGCTTTCTTCCCAAGTTGGGTCTATGTTGTGTAGAATGGCAATATTGATTGTTTTGTCGTTAAAACTCAATAAATGAGAAACATGCGCTTCCATAATATTAGGGTCTGTTTCTGAAACAATGGTAATGCTCATACGAACAGTATCAATATCGTGATGATAAAAACGCTGCGACAGTATATCGCTGGCATAAAGTCCTTTAAGTGTTTTTTTATCTTTCGTTCTATTTTTTTCTGCAAGAATTTCTCTAAGCTTAGTTCGGTATGAATCATAAAGCTTAAAAGCAACATAAACCCATGATAATAAGAGCGGTAAAAAGAACAAAAAGTATAAATCGAGTCGGAAAGTTCCCGACATGCTAAGCAATTGGCTTATTCCCCAGAGCAAAAAACCTGCAATTCCGATAGCTCCTTGCATCACAACACCTACTTGCGTTTGAACGGCAAGTTTGTGGTCGTCGTGCAAAGGTTGATAAAGTACGTTGAAGGAAGGGTCATCTAAACCTCGCCTAAAAATTCGTTCCGATGATTTATTGGCTACCATAAAAACAAAGAACAATATACTCGAAACGCCTAAGGTAAAACTTGTTACGGTAGCTAAGAAAGTAAAAAAAGTCAATGCTAAAGGCAATGCAACCAAACCAATTTTAACGCCATATTTGCTTAAAACTCTATTGGAAAAATAGGAAAGAGTAAATTCGCCTATTTTGAAAAATGCACAAACAAGTGCTATAAAGCTCGAAATTTCATCGGCAGAAGCAAATCGACCGGCTTTTGCTTGCACTTTGATACTCGAAAGATACGAAAAATCGACAAAATACAACACGACCATCGACATAGTTGCCGAAATAATGATGTAACGGAAATAAGATTGTTTTATTAAATCGAAAAACTTTAAATTTGGCTTTTTGCGTTGATTTTCTTCTGCAGTACTTTCGCCGGGTCTGCCAAAGTGCTTGTAAATGTACGAAATAGTTATTACGCTTGCAATCAAACCCAAATTTGCAATATGAAGCAAATCGTAGTTATGACTCAAAAAAGGATTAATCAAAGGAATGGCAAAATAACTAATAATCGACGAAACGATTCCACCAATATTAATCAAACCAAACAAACGTTTTACTTGTCTCAAATCCAAAAACTTAATAATCATTCCACCCGAAACTATTGCCGAAAGTGAAATAAAAGGCCAAGCTTGAATAAAAACTAAAAAGCTAAGTACTTTTTCATTAACAAAATATTGGGCTATTCTTGAAATTAAAGTTACTAAAAACATAAAACTCAAAGCACCAATAAAGAGTCTTTTATTACTTACCCGTTTTTGAATAATTGAATAAAGAGAAGTAAATAAATAGCCTACCAAACCAGCTGCCATATAGGCAATGGGTAAATATTTGCTATCATAATGCTGTACAAATACAGAGTTTGCGGGTACAAATTGAAATGAAATGAAGATATTTAAAAAAAACGAATGCAGAAACAGAAGAGTAAAAATCAATACCTCTTCCTGCTTTATATTAAAGACTTTTACAAAAAAAGACTTATTTTGCATAGCTTCTATCTATATTTTAATAGCACTTTTGAACTTTTAAAAGAAAAGCTCTGGCTATAAATTAACTTGCTTGTGTGCTTTTTCGAAATTCGATTACCTTGTTTTCATTAAAAAATACTCCTTATAATAGAGTTCTTTTTCAACTAAAAACCATTTAAAATAGAAAAACAAAGAGCTGAAAAACAATTACTTTATTGATTAAACTTGGCTAAGAGAAATGCAATACTCCTCTAAATACCAAAATGTAAATTTAGAAAAATTGTTTGTTATTGAAAAAAGAAAATTAATATTTAATTTAAAAAAAAGTAAAATACGAAATCTTAATCTATATAAAAAACTAAATACCAATAGAATACGACGAAAAAATATTTCAATTTATTTTTATTTATTTATACAAATATATTCACAAAACGCTCTAACTAAAGTAAAAAAGACTTCCCAAAAGAAACTACTTTTGGGAAGCTTTAACCTAAACTTTTTCTTTTAACAAAATGATTTTATTGAACAATATCTAATTCGCTCATTATGTGTTTGTTTTCGGCATATTTATCAATTGTCCAAAGAACAAAACGAATGTCCACATTGATACATTTTTGTAAGTTTTTCTCAAAAATAATATCGCCACTCATAGCTTCGCTGTTGCCGTCAAATGCAATACCAATCAAATGTCCATCGCCATTAAGTACCGGACTGCCAGAGTTTCCTCCTGTTATATCGTTATTTGATAAAAAACAAGTACGCAAAGTTCCTGCTTCGGCATAGCGTCCGTAATCTTTCTTTTTGTAAAGATCAAACATTCGTGGAAGTGTTTTAAATTCATCATCTTCCATGTTTACTTTCGCCATGTAGCCATCAATGGTTGTGTAATAGTTGTAAACTACTGCATCAGAAGGCTCGTAACCACCTACTGTTCCGTAAGTTAAGCGCAAAGTAGAATTTGCATCAGGATAAATGCTGTTTTTTGGTGCACGCTCTAAAAGTCCGGCAAGGAACAAGCGTTTACCTTTTTCTAATTCCACAGATGCTTCTTCGCTCACATCTAAAGCCGAAAAATAAACTTCAAAAGCATTGCTCATTGTCTTGAAAACCAAATCATTTTGAAGAATATTCAAACGTGTATTTTTATTTACCGCAAGTGCAAGTGCATAAAATTTATCGGCACTTAACGTTTTGTATTTTGGTTTTGATATAAACTTATCAAAACGCGCTTTGTCTGTAAAAATTGAAGTAGCAAAAACCGTATTAACAAAAGTTTCTACGTCCGAACCCAAAAGTTCTTTTGCCTGACTTTCAGTATAAATAGCTTTTGCAGCTTCGATAAAAGCAGTTTTTGTTTTTTCTAAATCGAAATTCTCAAACAATGAATTAGAAGTGTTGGTAAGTACTTGCTTTTTTTCAGTAATTAATTTCGCCAATTCTTTGTCGTCTTGAGTGCATTGGATAGCATTCTTCACTTCTATTGGCAAGCTTAATAAATCTACTGAAGCTAAAAATCCATCGTTATTTGGCATTTCTAAGAAAGCATTCATGCGTTTTTCGTCAGTGAAAACTGAATTTTCGAACATTGCATCGGCAAATTTATCGCACGAACCGTATTGCTTGTTCATTTCGGTCATAATGCTCATTTTGTATTTTTCGTCCACGTTGGCATTGAACATTTTAAGCAGAGCAAGTGTAATTTTTTTGTCGGTTGACATGTTATAATCTTTGAAATATTCGGCTACACCGGCTTGCATGGCTTGTAAATTTTCAGAAAGCATGGCGTTGTTAGTAGGCGCTTGTTTCAAGAGTCCTTCCAAACGACGAGCTCCTGCAGAATATCGAATAGCTTCGCCACCAAGCAAAACGGCTTCGAACCAGAAATTTTTCACTTTTTCGGCGTTCTTTATCGACGGATTGGAGTAATATTTCTTAATCAAATCAATTGCTTGCTCATACTTTGATTTTCGTGAGTTGTCTTCATTTACCCAGTTTAAGTAAGTAGTTTGCCAAGTTTCTTTTTGTCCTACTACATCAAGGGCTTTCAAACTTTGGTTTTGTTTGATAGAATATTTCCAGTAATTTGCTGATTGAGAATATTTTGATGCGTATTGGATTCTCACTTTATCGTCAGCTTTCATAAATTCTTTCATAATACCCAATTTTTCAGTTCTTACCAAAGCACGAGTTGTATTTACATTATCTATCTCATTTTGAACTCCCCACGAAGTAAAATAGCGGTCGGTGCTTCCGGGATAACCAAAAACCATAGCAAAATCTTTTTCATGAATACCTTTTAATGAAATTTTCAAATGGTATTTGGCTTTCATTGGAACATTTTCTTGTGAGTACTCAGCAGGACTTCCATCGGGAGCTGTGTAGATTCTAAAAATAGAAAAGTCACCTGTGTGGCGAGGCCATTCCCAGTTGTCGGTATCGCCGCCATATTTTCCGATTGATGATGGCGGTGCGCCAACCAAACGAATGTCTTTAAAGGTTTCGTAAACAAATAAATAATAATGATTGCGCTCAAAAAAACTTTGTACTTTGGCTTCGTAGTGAGTGCCTTTTATAGCTTCGGCTTGTATTTTTTTTGAAATTTGGCGAGCTGCCTCATTGCGTTCGGTTTCGCTCATATTGTCGTTAAGTGCAGCCATTACTTTGTCTGTAACGTCTTCTAAGCGAACTAAAAAAGTAGCGTGTTTTCCCGGGTTTGGAAGTTCTTCGGCATACGAATTAGCCCAAAAACCATCGGTCAAATAATCATGATCAATGGAGCTGTGCGATTGTATTTCGCCATAACCGCAATGGTGATTGGTAAATAGCAATCCATTAGCCGAAACTACTTCGGCAGTACACGAACCATGGTCAAGTGCCACAATAGCATCTTTTATGCTGGGGCTGTTGATGCTGTAAATATCTTCAGCAGTGAGCTTTAAGCCCATTTGGTTCATTGTGCCTATCTTTGCTTGTATCAAAAAAGGAAGCCACATTCCTTCATCGGCTTTTACCTGACTTGTTACAAAGAAAAGAATTGCTAAAGCAATAGATACAATTTTTCTTTTCATTTTAAATTTGAGTTTAGTTTATAAATTATTTTACTGATATCTCGAAATAAATAATGTAAGTTCGTTTGGTGGTTATTGATTGATTGTATAAAAATTGTACAAAAATAGAAATATTTCAATAGTAGAGCAATACAGTTTTAAATTATTCTGTATTTACTTCGTTCTAATTTTTCCTCCTATAAATAACACATTTATTATCATAAGTTTACACTATTGTTTTAGTTTGGCTCTTATTTTTCGAGCCAAGTTGAAGAAAAAAGGAAATTTATTGCGCTTTACTACCGGATAGTTCACTTCTCTTGCGCCAAAACCTTTGTAAAAACGAGCAATTCCTTCAATACGCGAACCCTCAAAATCGAGTGTGGAATTGTGTTCAGCATTTTTTTGAATAAAATAATCAATGAGTAAAAACATTGCTTTGTTTTCAAAACCTTCGGCACTCGAAGCTCCCATCAAATAGATGCTTTTGTTATGAGCATAAGCAAACAATGAAACGGCGCAAAGTTCGTTTTGGTCGGTGTAAGCCGCAAACAGTTCACCAGCTTTGTTTCTTAAAAGCATAGAGCAAAGCATTCGTAATGTATCGTATTCTCTTTCAGAAAAGAGTTTGATTTTGGACTTTAAATTTTGTCGAACAAAATCAATAAATTCATTGATTGTTAAGGAATTGATTATCGATATTTTTTTTGCTCTGGCTTCTTTCAAATTCCTTTGAGTATTGGTAGAATACGATTTGTGTATTAGTTCGTAGCTATTGATTAAATCGAGCTGATGCGTAGGATAATAATCGTATTTCAAACCCTGAATGGGTTTTAACTTATTGAAAATATTTAAGTTAATTTCTATGTATAAATATTTTCGAGGTATTCGTTTCAAAAATTCCTCAACAAGCGATGAGCTAAGTTTTTCGGTAGAAAAAACACCCAGTTGCTGTGTGAAAAAGGGTTGTAAAAGATAATTTAATCCAAATTTTTTCTTGTGAGTTAAAGGCATTACCGCTTTGTAGTCGTCCAATACCAATGCGTCCCACTCGTCGCAAACAATATTAAGGTACCACGAATAGGCATAGATTACCCCATTGAAAGAAGTATTTATACACTTATCCCATTTTACCGGATTTATTTCGACGTATTTTAGATAGTTAATTTTCAAATTTCAAATTTTGTTTTCGGCTAGTTGTTTTATTATACAAAGATAAATAAAATAATTAAAATAGTGTATTTTACTTTACAATTTTTAATTTTTAAGGTTTTAATTGAAAATAAGTACCTATGTTATTTTAATTGGAGTAAATCTTTTTGTAATCAAATAGATTTTGAGTACTTAGCAAAATTAAATATACAATTTCATATAATTTATTGCTTAATCTTTCATTTGCACTCACTAAAAAACAACTGAAAAGCGCATGAATACACGGTTTTTACGACTAAAATAACAACAAGTTAAGCCATTGGAATAGTGAATTTGAACTGGCTGCCTTTACCTTCTTCGCTTTCTACCCAAATGGTTCCAGCGTTTTTTTCGATAAATTCTTTGCACAAAATAAGACCCAAACCGGTTCCGGTTTCGCTAGCAGTTCCTTGCATTGAGCGAGTTTCGCCTATTTTGAAAAGGGATTCTTTTGTTTTTTGATTCATACCAATGCCATGGTCGGTAACAATTACTTCTGCATTTTTACCATCATAACGTGCGCTTATTTGCACCTGTGTGTTTTCATTCGAAAACTTGATTGCATTGGTTAATAAATTTCTTATTACAGTTTTTAACATTTGAGCATCGGCAAAAACTGCAAAATCGTTGGTTATTAAATTTTCAACTTCAATTTGTTTTCTTTTTGCCGAGCCACTTACCATAACCAAACATTCGTCAGTTAAAGCATTTAGAGCGAGAAGCTTAGGCTGAAAGTTAATTTTATTTTGTTGTGTAGCCGCCCATTCGAGTAGATTTTCTAAAAGCGTATAAGTATTTTGAGCTGTGCTGTTAATTATAGATGCAAATTCTTGCGTGCGCTCGTTGTTGTTTTCGTTCAAATCGGACATTAACAACTCCGAAAATCCTAACAATGAGTTGAATGGATTTTTCAAATCGTGTGCAATTATCGAAACAAATTTATCTTTAGTAGCATTCAATTCTTTGAGTTTTTTGTTTTGCTCTTCTATTTTTAATTCGTTCTTTTTACGTTCGGTAACATCTACTACTGTGCCAAGAACTAAAAAAGCAGAATCGCCACTGCATTTTATATTAGCACGTTGCACTATATATTTTACTTTGCCCGATGGAGTTAATATTCGATGTTCTATATTCAAATTTGTATGACTTTCTACCGATTTTCTAAATGCGTTATCTACCTTTTCGCGGTCATCGGGGTGCAACAATTCAATTACATTGGAACTGGTAGGAATAAAATTTTCGGGCGTTTGTTCATAAATGCGAAATACTTGAGCTGACCACTGCATTTGTTTGTTTTCAAGCTGATATGACCAATGTCCGAAATTTCCTATTTCTTGGGCTTCGAGCAACTTTTGTTCTATTTCTTTTTGTTTGGTTATGTCTTGAAAAAAAACCAGAACTCTTTCGTTGTCAAACTTTTCAAATTTTGGATATTTGGTGGCAATAAGGTGCAACCAAATAGGCTGTTGGGTTTGTTTATGAAGCAAACGAAGCTCGGCAGTGATGTATTTTTCTTTTTCTAAAATAATATCGTTGAGTATTTTCTCACCTAAATCTAAATCGCTAGGGTGAACTATTTTTTGAAAATGTGCTCCAATAATCTCGGCTTGCTCATATCCATGTATGGTTTTGGAATTTTGATTGGTAAACAAATGGACTCCTAAATAATTTATAATAGAAAAGCCTGCAAAAGTGGTATCTAAAATTGCACTCAAACGCTGCTTGCTCGAACTCAACAGTGATTGGGTTCGCTTCAAATCGAATATTAATACTGTTAAAATTAAGCCGGAAAGTTGTAAACTAATGATGAGTAAATCCAATTGTGCAAAGTTTTCGATTTGCTTTACGCCTGTTATTTTTTGTAGGTTGAGCGAAATGGCAAAAAAAGCAGCTATGGTCATAAAAAGCAATGCAAAAACTACCGTTTCGGGTTTATTTTGCGACGAAAGAAACAGTGTTACCGGCAAAAGAAGTAGTAGAATTACAAAAGCATAGCTTTGGTTGATGTAGTTTGTAATCCGAAAAGTAATAAATGTAAGAATTAGGGTTACCACTGCAATAGGCAAATCGCGGTAAAAAAATGTTTTGGATACATAGCGTTTTGTAAACAACAAAAAAATAAAAGGTACCAAAGTAAGCTGACCAATCGCATTGCCAAGCCACCAAGCTATTACTGAATCGTAAAATATTTTAGCATCGAGCTTGTGAAAATACCAAAGTGTAAAATTTCCCAAGATAGCAGAAATAGGCTGAATTATGAAAAGTATAATTGCTGAAAGATAAATTACATCGCGAACCTGACTTAGGTTTGTTGTTAATTTTGCTCGCTGAAACAGATGCTTTCCAAAAATAGCCAAAAACGCATTGATGGTGGATATCAACAAACTACCCTCTAAGCCCACTCCTGAAGAAAGAGCTAAAACAAGCTGACCTAAAAAAATACCCAAAGCATAGATATTTCCGAATAAAATAACAGCAGCTAAACCTATACCTTCAGCAAAAAAAGGTACATTGGTTACTATTCCGTTAGATACCGAAAGCGCAAAGGACAATTTACCCAATGAAAAATACAAAAAACCAACACTAAAAATGCCTATAATTTGTAACCAATTCTTTTTCTCTACCATTGTATTTCTTTGAATATATAAGCAGACTACATTAAACTACTTCCATTTTGAGTAAATTCAATTCTGAATACAAATATATATAAAAAAACACAACAATAAAAAATGTTCTGTTGCTAAATTGTTAAATTACCCGCAATTTTCTTTCTTACTCTTAAACCAATAGTTTGCTAAACCCTTAATTTTAAAAAAAAATCAAAATTTGCAACTCATTATGTATAAATTTTCATTTGAAATAACCTTTTTCGACATTACAACTTCAACCGAACAAGCGCATACAATTCCTTAAAAAAAACATAGATTCTAAAATTTTCACATAACACTTTGTTTTTACTTTTAAATATCTTGCTCAAAATATTTTTTTTGCGGATAATAACAAAAGTTTTTTTACGAAAGCTAAACTATCATTTATAGAGATTAATCGAACTAAAACTAAATTTTATTTTTCTAAAAAAACAAACACATTTCGCTTTTTTCTTTATTGTAATTTGATGTTTTTTTAGAAAAACGTCTTACCTCTTCGCCATAATACATTTTTTTTGTTAGAGAAAAAATAAAATTAATAAAACCTTACAAAACGTTAAATTTCATATCAACCAGAAAATCAAAGAAGTAGAAAGCAATACAACTCATAATTTTAATTCAAATTTTATTATTTGCATTTTTTTGAAAAAAAGTTTAAAAAAAATTTGCATCAACAAAAAAAATGCTTTATCTTTGCATCGATTAACTAGGTTAATAGATAGATTAAAGTGTTTAATTTAGGTGTGAAGGCGCTCCCATGCGAATGGCGGTGCCTTATTTTTTTGATATAAAATGATCAATGCTTAATTATTCCTTTTTTTCAATGTAACAATAATTTACTGATAACCAAAACATAACATAGTAGTCCTGTTTTTATTTCAAACAAAGATAATTATTCAAAGCACAAAGTTTTAATACAAAAAAATAGTATTTTTTCAAACAACAAATGAAAATAATTGTATCGCCTTTGTTTTAAAGACATTAGATTTGAAAATATTTTAGCAATACCCTATTTCTTTTTTTTAGAAAAAAATAGCATTCTTTTTTTTATTTTTCACTAACTTGCATAATTAAAAAAGTGTGTTTTTGTTTGCTTCTATTAAATTTAAAAATAGAAAAGGCTTGAAAAATTAAGCTAAAAATCAATTCTTATTTGCTTAGAATATTAACGATGAAGAAATATTATTTTTTTATTTCATTTTGGATTAGTTTAAATATTGCTTTTGGTCAAGATTACAAGCTTAAAATTTTTACTCAAAACGGCTGTAGCAGGTGCAGTTCTGTTCTTGAAGTGTTTGAGCAATATAAATTGAATTACCAAAATTTTGAAATAAGTAGCGACATCTCACAAACCAAAATGTGGGAATATTTGGCAAATGTAGGCGAAACAAAAGCGGCACTTGTTCCAATAATAATACTCAACGAAGAGCTTATTTTTCCTGTGTATAAAAATGGGATTAGGCAAAAAATAGACAGATTAACTTTTGCTCAAAACTTAGCTGAAAAACTGAGTCAAAGCCAAATAGAAACAAACTCTTCTACTAATGAAAAAAACAAAAAGCAAGCTTCAGGAAAATATCATGTTATTTGCGGAAGCTATTCTAACAAAACGAGTACAGAAAACCTTTGTGTTATTCTTAAAAGCAAAGGCTATCTAAACGCCAAAATTATAGAAGAAAATGAAACCAATAAAGTTTCTATATCCAATTTTAGCTCGCTCAATGATGCTAAAAAAGTACAAAACATTATAAAAAAAGAATACAGCGGAGCTTGGATTTACAGCTTGGAATAACGTTTTTTTTACTAAAATTTAAAATGAATCCAACTATTTTTGTGTAAGTAAACAAAACATTTGGGTGTTTAAAAATCATAAACTTACAACCTTTCTTTATATGAACAAATTATTCTTTATTTTTCTCATTTTTTGTGTGAGTTTCAACGCTTTTTCGCAATATCAAAACTTACTTAAAACAGAATACAAGCATGCCGAAAAATTGAGCGAAAAAGGCTTGTACAAAGAAGCTTTGGTTAGTTACAAAAAGTTATTGGCTCAAAATAGCGAAAGTGGGCATTTTAATTTTAAAGTAGGCGATATTTTTTTAAGTGAATTGAAAAAAGGAGTTTGGACAATTCCGGTTGCTC